>NC_021039.1:1482839-1577815 GCF_000210095.1 Ruminococcus champanellensis 18P13 = JCM 17042 | reverse complement strand
ATTCGCAGAAAATATCAGACAGCTCCCGTTCGGTCAGAGCATAGGGCTTTGCAGGATCACTGACCACCGGCTCCACGGAAATCTGGTCAAAGCCTGCATCATACAGGCTGAACACATCATCGGAGAAATCCAGATTGTACTTGGTAAAGGTGCCCCGCACATAGTAATCCTTATCCCCACGCTGTGCCACCAGCTTCTGGAACGCAGGCAGGATCCGGTCGTAGCAGCCGGTACCGTCCACACGCTTGCGCACCCGGTCGTTGACCTCCCGTCTACCGTCCAGGGACAGCACCACGTTGGACATTTCCTTGTTGATGAAGTCGATCTTATCATCCGTCAGCAGCATGCCGTTGGTGGTAATGGTAAAGCGGAACCGCTTGCCGTATTCCTGCTCCTTGCTGCGAGCGTATTTCACCACTTCCTTGACCACATCAAAGTTCATCAAAGGCTCACCGCCAAAGAAGTCCAGCTCCAGAGTCTCCCGATCCCTGGACTGCTCCAGAAGAAAATCAATGGCTTTTTTGCCGATCTCCAAGGGCATCAGCTTCCGACCCTTGCCGAAATCACCGGTGGATGCAAAGCAGTATTCACATCTCAGGTTGCAGTCATGAGCAATATGCAGACACATGGCCTTGACCGGTGCTGCAACGGAATACTTGGCAAATTTCTCGTAATCATCCTCCGAAAAGAGAATCTTGTCCTTGTACAGCTCCAGGATCTCCTCATAGCAGGAACGGATATCCTCCGGCGCATAGAACCGGGTCAGCTTGCTGACAACCTCCTGGGGACATTCCGGTGCAAAGGGCGGCTGCACATTGTCCAGCAGATCGTAGGTCAGCTCGTCCACCACATGGACACCGCCGCTGTTCACGTCCAGCACAATATTGAATCCGTTTAGTTTAAACTTGTGTATCATATCCAGTTACCCCGTTCCGCCGCATGGCAGCGGCATAAATCTGCTGATAAAATGAAAAGGGACACTGCTGCCCCTTTTCATCACGCTCATTTTTTGAATCAATTATTTCTCACACTTCTGATTTGCAACTGTGCAAGAAGTCTTACAAGCAGACTGACAGGATGCCTGGCACTTGCCACAGCCGCCCTTCTTTGCAGTTTCCTTCAGGTTTGCCTTATTGATTGTCTGAATGTGTTTCATACTAACCTCCACCAATCTCATCAGAATTTACATCTATTATATCACAGGATCCGCGACATTTCAACCCTTTTCTAATCATTAAATAATAAAAATATGTAGAATCTCGACTCAGATATACAGAAAGTATGAAATCTACTCCTCCGGCACCCCTGGCTGCTTCTGATTGACGCCTTGTACGCCCCCTGCGCCGCCGCAGACCGCCATCCACACCAGCCGCACCAAAGCGTGCAGATGCGGTACATGTCCTGTACAGGCTGTACTGATCCCAAGCACGCAGATTCCCAACAGCACCCCCAGCAGTCCCCCGTTCCGCAGCCCATGCCGACGGTGGCGCCGCCCTGCCAGTAAGCCGGTCAGATATGCGCCGCAGCCCAGCGCTGCCAGCACCAGGCTGTTCATCACCCACCGGGGCAGATCCGCCAGAGATGCAGCCAATGCCCCCAAGCTGAGAATGCCTATACAAAGAAGCAGCCCCCCGGCAATCGCAAGCCAATACTTGCGATACCACGGAGCTGCTCTGCGTGTTCGTCGGCTCATACCCATGCCCTCCATGTCCTATGCTGTTTGAGCATATGCATGGATGCAAGGGCTTATTCCTCGGATTCGCTCTTTTCCTTCTTGGGCTTTTCCTTTTTCGGTGCGCCGGGGGTCAGCTTGGCATTCTGCTTTTCCTTCTTCTCCTTAGCCGCTTCCTCCTGTGCAGTCAGATTTTCCTGCACAGCCTCGATCCGGATCCGCAGCTTGCTGCGGTCGCCGCCGGTTTCAATGACTACAGTATCCTCGCCCTTGCGCACAACGATGCCTACAATGCCGCCGATGGTCAGAATCTCGTCACCGATCTGGATATTGGAGCGCATCCGGATAGTCTCTTTTTCCTTCTTGCGCTGCGGACGAATCATAATGAAGTACAGCGCAACCAGAACGATCACCCAGGGCAGGATCCCCACCAAGCCATACGCACCACCGCTGGTGGCACTCTGTTCAGCTGCGAATGTGTGCAAACTCGTAAACATACTGTTCCTCCTCGTTGATTTTACTTGTTCTGAATGTACTTGTCGATGGACTGGGCAGCAGTCTTGCCGGCACCCATGGCCAGGATTACCGTTGCTGCACCGGTCACTGCGTCACCGCCGGCATACACACCTTCCTTGGTGGTACACATAGCCTCGTCCACGATCAGACAGCCCCGCTTGTTTGCCTCCAGACCGGAAGTGGTAGTCCGGATCAGAGGATTCGGAGAGGTGCCGATGGACATGATTACCGTATCCACCTCCAAATTGTAGTTGGAGCCCTCCACCGGGATGGGGCTGCGACGTCCGCTTTCATCCGGCTCGCCCAGCTCCATGCGGATGCACTCCATGGCGCAGACTCTGCCGTTTTCGTCTCCGATGATCTTCACCGGATTGTTCAGATTCAAAAACTCAATGCCCTCTTCCTTGGCGTGATGTACCTCCTCCTTCCGGGCAGGCATCTCCTCCTCGGAACGGCGGTACACGATGTATACATGCTCAGCGCCCATACGCATTGCGCTTCTTGCAGCGTCCATGGCAACGTTGCCGCCGCCCACCACTGCGACCCGCTTGGACTTGATGACCGGAGTATCATACTCTTCCAGATAGCCCTTCATCAGATTGATCCGGGTCAGATACTCGTTGGCGGAGCAAACGCCTACCAGTGCCTCGCCCTCGATGCCCATGAACCGGGGCAGACCTGCACCGGAGCCGATGAAAATCGCCTCGTAGCCATCCTCCAGCAGCTCATCCACGGACAACACCTTGCCGATCACCATATCGGTCATAATGTTCACGCCCAGTGCCTTCAGAGTCTTGATCTCCTTCTGTACAATGGCCTTGGGCAGACGGAACTCCGGAATGCCATACATCAGCACGCCGCCGGCAACGTGGAATGCCTCGAATACGGTAACCTGATAGCCCAGCCGAGCCAGATCCCCCGCACAGGTCAGACCGCTGGGGCCTGCGCCGACTACCGCTACCTTATGTCCATTGGAGGCAGGAACCTCAACCTTGGTATTTCCCTGCTCCATCTTGTAATCCGCTACAAAGCGCTCCAGTCGACCAATGCCCACCGGTTCGCCCTTGATGCCCCGAACGCACTTGCTCTCGCACTGATGCTCCTGGGGACATACACGACCGCAGACCGCCGGCAGACCGTTGGTGGAGGTGATGATGTCATACGCCTTGTCAAAATCCCCTGCTGCAACACATGCAATAAACTCCGGGATCCGAACTCCCACCGGGCATCCGGACACGCAGGGCTTGTTCTTACAGTTCAGACAGCGGGAGGCTTCCTCCATTGCCATTGCCTTGGAATAGCCCAGGGTTACTTCCTGAAAGTTCCGTGCCCGCACTTCCGGCTTTTGCTCCGGCATAGGCACCTTCTTTAAAGACATGTTAGCCATAGCTTTCTATCAATATGGGCAGAGCCTGTCCATATATGCTCCTTTCCGATTATTTTTCAGCCTGTGCCATCAGCCGACAGTGCTGCTCGTATTCTCTGTATGTGCCGTTACGGCGCATCAGCTCGTCAAAGTCCACCTGGTGGCCGTCGAAATCCGGGCCCTCTACGCAGGCATAGCGAATCTTGCCCCCCACTGTTACCCGACATCCGCCGCACATGCCTGTGCCGTCGATCATGATGGGGTTCAGGGATACGATGGTCTTCAGATTATAAGGCTCTGTTACCTTGCAGACAAACTTCATCATAGGCACCGGTCCGATGGCAATGACAGCGTCATAATTTCTGCCTGCATCGATCAGCTCCTGCAGGGCGTTGGTCACAAAGCCCTTCTTGCCGTAGCTGCCGTCATCGGTGCAGAGCACCAGTTCATTGCACACAGCCTTGAACTCATCCTCCAGGATCACAATATCCTTGCTGCGGAAGCCGGCAATTACGTCCACATAGATGCCCCTACTGTGGAGCGCCTTGGCCTGGGGATATGCAATGGCGCAGCCTACGCCGCCCCCCACAACGCATACCCGCTTTACATCCGGATCCAGGTGGGTAGGAACTCCCAGCGGCCCTACCAGATCCAGAATGGTATCCCCTTCGTTGAGGGTGGCAAGATGCTGTGTGGACTTGCCCACGATCTGAAAAATGATTGTGATGGTGCCGTTCTCCCGGTCGTAATCAGCAATGGTCAGCGGAATCCGCTCCCCCTGCTCATCGATGCGGAAAATAATAAACTGCCCTGCCTGTGCCTTCTTGGCAATGTAAGGGGCTTCAAATTCCATCAGTACTACCGCATCATTGAGTACTCTTTTCTGAACAATTCGGAACATATTTTAAGTATGACCTGCGTGAATACGCAGACCTTTCTCCTTTCCCGTTTTTTCACAGAGGGATGCTGTAACTCCGCCCTGCATCATAATATTGTACCATATTCCCTGTCGCCTTGCAAGCATTTTTCGAAAAAACCCAGTGCCGTATCATGCAAAAACGGAATGGAGTTACATTTCCGCAAGAATATCCCCGTAACTGCCTCCGGTGGCTTTGATAAAATCGTCCGGTGCGAGAAAAATCTGGCTGCCGATGCGTCCGCCGCTGATGATGATCCGGTCAAATTCCCCGGCAGACTGATCGATCACCGTAGGATACTGCTTTTTCATGCCGATGGCAGTACAGCCGCCCCGGATGTATCCGGTGACAGCGTTGATCTCCTTCACCGGCAGCAGTTCCACCGCCTTGGCGCCCACTGCACGGGCGGCTTTTTTCAGATCCAGTTCCCGGGCAACCGGCAGTACGAATACATAATAGCCGCCCCCCTTGCCGCTGCACACCAGGGTCTTGAAGGACTGGGCAGGATCCTGCCCCAGCATATCCGCAATGTGTACCCCGTCAATGAACTCCTTGCACTCGTAGCTGTTCAGCGTATAGGGCAGCTTCAGTCTGTCCAGGATCCGCATCGCATTTGTCTTTACTTCTTTTCCCATTCTGATCCCTCACATCTGGTGTCTGACCACACCGTATTCATCATCCAGCCGGTAATAGGGACAGCTGCGGCATTCTCCCCGGAGGAATCTGCCGTATTCGTCCTCGTCCAGCTCTACCAGGCAGCTATAGCAGTCCAGCTCCTCATCATATACATAATAGACACAGCTTTCACATTGCATGACGCTCCGCCTCTTCCCACTGCTTCCATATCTCCGGACAGTAGCCCACAGTAGCCTGTCTGCCGTTGCGGACGATGGGGGTGCGGTACAGGCTGGGCTGCTCCATCAGCTTTTCTAGCTTTGCATCCTCCAGCAGATATTTGATCATGCAGTAGTCCTTTGCCGTATCGTCAATCACCGCCTCCAGACCGCCCACTGCCCGAAGCACGCTGTCCAGTTCGCCCCGGCTCAGCCCCTTCCGAAGAATGTCTACCGACTGAAAGGGAATGCCCCGTTCCTTGAAATACCGCTCCGCCTTCTTGGTGTCAAAGCTTTTTGCCTTTCCGAATATCTGAATTTTCATATGCTACCTCCCTGCTTTCTGTCGACACCATTATAGCACACTTTTTCCCCAGCCGCAAGCGGATATCCCTGCCGCTTGCATTTTTTCCGGGATTCGCTTATAATAAAAGGGTATATCAATCAAAGAAGGAAGATAAACATGGCAGTCATTACAAACATGCCCCTGATCCCCGTGGATACCATCAGCGGTTTTCCGGTACGTCCAGGCAATCACCTGATCCAGGGGGCAACCGCAATGCCCAATGCAGTCAACTTTACCATTTCCTCCGCCAACGCCACCAGTTGTGAGCTTCTGCTGTTTCACCGGAAGGAAAAGACCCCCTATGCAGTGATCCCCATTCCGGACTCCTACCGGATCGGAGATGTGTTCTCCATCATCGTGTTCGGGCTGGATATTACGGAATTTGAGTACGCCTACCGGATGGACGGCCCCCACGATCCCCGGAAGGGACTGCTGTTCAACAAGGAACGGATCCTGCTGGATCCTTACGCAAGAGCCGTCACCGGTCAGCATGAATGGGGCGAAAATGCCGCAAACGATCACCAGTATCACGCACGGGTGGTTACCGAAAGCTTTGACTGGGGCGATATGCGCAGTCCGGAGCTCCCCCTGCGGGATCTGATCATCTATGAAATGCATGTCCGCGGCTTTACCCGGAGCAGCACTTCCGGCGTTGCCCATCCGGGCACCTTTGCCGGCATTCTGGAGAAGCTGCCCCATCTGCTGGCGCTTGGAATCAATGCAGTGGAGCTGATGCCGGTGTTTGAATTCAACGAGCTGGAGGATGCCAGAGTCATTGACGGCAAAACCCTGTACAATTACTGGGGCTACAACACCGTCAGCTTCTTCTCTCCCAACACCAGCTACAGCTCCGAAAACGAATACAACCGGGAGGGCAATGAACTCAAGCAGATGATCCGTGTGCTGCATGAACACGGCATTGAAGTGATCCTGGATGTGGTGTTCAACCACACAGCAGAGGGCAATGAACAGGGCTCCGCCTTCAGCTTCAAGGGCATCGACAACAACGTGTACTATATGCTCACGCCGGACGGCAGCTACTTCAATTTCAGCGGCTGCGGCAACACCTTCAACTGCAACCACCCGGTGGTGCAGCAGTTCATCCTGAACTGTCTCCGGTACTGGGCAACGGAATACCGGATCGACGGCTTCCGGTTTGACCTGGCAGCCATCATGGGCAGGAACGAGGACGGCTCTCCCATGCGGAATCCGCCCCTGCTGCGGAATCTTGCCTATGACCCGGTACTCAGCAAGGTAAAGCTGATCGCCGAAGCATGGGATGCCGGCGGGCTGTACCAGGTGGGCAGCTTCTCCTCTCTGCGCCGCTGGGCGGAATGGAACGGCAGATACCGGGACGATCTGCGCTGCTTCTTAAAGGGAGATGCGGACATGGCGCAGGCAGCCATCAACCGGATCACCGGCTCTACGGATCTGTACGACCCGGTATACCGGGGGGACAATGCCTCTGTCAATTTTCTCACCTGTCACGACGGCTTTACCCTGTATGATCTGTACGCCTACAACACCAAACACAACGAAGCCAACGGCTGGAACAATACGGACGGGGACAACTGTGGAAACAGCTGGAACTGCGGCGCTGAGGGAGACACGGACAATCAGGAAATCCGGGCACTGCGCATGCGGCTTATCAAGAACGCCTTTGCCACCCTGCTGTGCAGCCGGGGTGCAGCCATGTTCCTTGCGGGAGATGAATTCTGCAACACCCAGTTCGGCAACAACAATCCCTACTGTCAGGACAACGAAGTATCCTGGCTGGACTGGTCCCTGCTGGAGAAAAATCAGGAAATCTTCCGGTTCTGCCGGGATATGATCGCTCTGCGGAAGGCACACCCCTGCATTACAGAAAATCTGGAACCGGCAAGCACCAACTTCCCCGCCGTCAGCATTCACAATGCATTTCCCTGGCATACAGACTGTCACCCGGATACCCGGGTCATTGGCATTCTCTTTTCCGGCAAGCATCCGAAAACCGGAGCGGACGATATGGTATTCCTGGGCATCAACACCTTTTGGGAAAACCAGAAGATCCAGATGCCGGATCTGCCGGAGCATCTGTACTGGCACATTGCCTGCAACACCGCCCTGCCCCATGCGGATCCCCCCATTTACCAGACCCAGAGCAGTTGGGAGGGCTGCACCAACATCTGGGCTGCCCCTCGTTCCGTGATCGTGGCTTATGCCCGGGTGAAGGGAACCTGATCCGTCACCGTGCAAAACTTGCGTATGATACAGCAAACGACCCGGAGGGATATTCCCTCCGGGTCGTTTTTTATGATAGAAAATGATTCAGCACGGGAGCGCCACATCCAACGGAAAAGGCACTCTCCATGGCACAGGACAGATACCGCTTCGCCCCCTGTACCGCCTCCGGCAGCGCCATGCCCTGTGCAAGCCCTGCCGCAATGGCGGAGGACAGGGTACAGCCGGTGCCGTGCACATCCCTGCCGGGAATACGCTTCCCGGTGAAAACATGCAGACTGCCATCATACAGCACATCCACCGGCTCTCCGGCACTGTGCCCCCCCTTGATGAGCACGCCGCAGCCATAGGTGCGGTACAGCAGCTGTGCCGCTGCCTTTACAGCATGCAAATCCGACAAGGGCAAGCCGGTCAATGCCTGTGCCTCCGGCAGATTGGGGGTAATCAGAGCTGCCCGTGGAAACAAAAGCTGCTCCATGGCGGATACTCCCTCCGGATCCAGTAAGGGGTGTCCGGAGGTGGACAGCATGATGGGATCCAGCACCACCGGGACATCCGGATACTGAGCCAGCACCCGGCTGACAGTCCGGACGATGTCCCCATTCCCCAGCATGCCGATTTTGATGGCTGCCGGATGCAGATCCTCCAGCACGGCGGAAAGCTGTGCCGCCACAATCTCCGGGGGCAGCGGATAGCTTTCCCGTACCCCCAGAGTATTCTGGGCAGTCACTGCGGTAATGACAGATGCTCCGTACAGATGATGGGCAGCAAAGGTTTTCAGATCCGCCTGGATCCCAGCGCCGCCGCCGGAATCCGAACCGGCAATGGTCAATGCGCAGCGCACGGTGCATCCTCCAGCAGTGTCCGGACGGCTTCCTTCAGCAGCCGGGTTTCCAGTGCCGGATCCGCTGCCTTCATGATGGCGGACACCACGCAAACGCCCCGGATGGGCACGCCCCGCAGTATCTCCAGGTTCCCCCGGTTCAATCCCCCGATGGCATTCACCGGAATGGGCACGCTTTCGCAGATCTGCCGGATGGTTTCCACAGGAGTCAACACCGTGCGCACCTTGGTGGTGGTGGGATATACTGCACCGCAGCCCAGGTAATCCGCCCCCTGGGCATAGGCGATCCTCGCCTGTTCCAGGGTTTTCGCCGTTGCTCCCACGATCTTGTCCGCTCCCAGGATCCGCCGGGCATCCTCCACAGGCAGATCCTCCTGCCCGACATGCACCCCGGCACAGCCGCATGCAGCAGCCACATCTGCCCGATCATCCAGGATCAGAGGAATCCCGTACCGGTCAGTAATCTGCCGGACAACCCGTGCCAGTCGGAGGTATTCCCGGGTAGAGCGTTCCTTTTCCCGCAGCTGCAGCAGAGTGATACCGGCGCTGCACACCCCATCTATGACGGAAAGAAATGCGTCCTCCTCATACAAACTGCTGTCGGTTACCAAATACAATGTGGGGTCAAATTTCATAGCTGTTCCTCGATTTCACAATACTTACAAAGCTGTTCCGGCGACAAATTCCACAGTCCGTCCGCCAGGGCGCTGCGGAGACTGCCCGGACCGGATACACCCGGCAACACTGCCGAAGCGGCAGCGTCCAACACGGCTGCACCGCACACTGCCGCCTCCAGGGGCGCACCCACCGCCAGGTAAGCGGCGATCAAAGCCCCCTGCATACAACCGGTGCCGGTCACATGGGAAAGCAGCTCCGTGCCTCCCAGCACACGCACATGCTTCTGTCCATCGGTCACATCATCCGCAGCGCCGCTGGTCAGCACCACCGTGTCATACCGAGCGGCAAGTTGCCGGGCGGCATTGAGATACGCTCCCGTATCTGCTGCATCCTCCCGGGACACGTCCACGCCATCCGCATGAATCTGCTCCTGCATGGCACGGATCTCGGTTCGGTTTCCCCGAAGCACCGCCGGATGCATCTGCTCCAGCAAATGCAGGGCAAATTCCCGCCGCAAATCGGAGCATGCCACCCCAACCAGATCCAGGATCACCGGTACCTTTGCCTGCATGGCTGCCTGCCCTGCCAGCTGCATGGACTCCATCCGCACATCCGTAATGTTTCCCAGATTCAGCAGCAGCGCCCCGGCATGGGCGGTGATACCCGCCACCTCCCGGGGATGCTCCGCCATCATGGGTCTTGCTCCAACTGCCAGCAGAGCATTGGCGCAATCGTTGATGGAAATGGGGTTGGTGATGCAATGTACCAGAGGCTGCTTCTGCCGGAGCTGCTCCAGCAGCATGCAAATCCGCTTCTTCATGAAAAGCCTCCCTTATGCCTGCTGCCGCAGCTGACTCCGATTCCGGATCAGATAAATGACAGCCGCCAGCAATGCCGCACCCACCAGCGCATAGGGCACAACGGTCACCCAGGTGCCGGACAGCTTCAGCAGCATTTTCAGCAAAACCACCGATGCCAGATAGCCGATCAGCCCCAGTGCCGCAATACCAACCGCATTGCTCCACACATCGGAGGAGACTGCGTAGGACACACTGCCCAAAGCGGTCTGAAACCGGGCAAGCTGTCCGTTTTTCGCCAGCGCCCGCAGGAACACAAAGGCAAGACTGCCCCCGATCAGGGTGCCGCTGATGAAGGAGGGCACATAGAAAAACCAGGTCAGCCCGGTTCTGCCCACCAGATAGGTCATCACCGGATAGGACACAATAGCCCCGATGATGCCGGTGCCGAACACCTCACCCAGAAAGGCGGCGATCAGCTTCCCCTTGGACAGCCGGTAGAACATGCCGGACAGGAATGCACCGAAAACCGCACCGGTCAGTGCCAGCGGCGGAATACCCATAAAGGCCATGCGGATGATGCCGATCAGCACGGCGCACAGCAGGGAATACCAGGGACCCAGCAGCACAGCGCAGACAATGTTGATAAAGTGCGCCATGGGGCACATGCCCTCCACCCGGAGAATCGGGGAGATCACCACGCCGATGGCCACCAGCATTGCCAGCATAACCAGTTTCATCAGATTGCTTTTGTGTGTTGTTTTCATGTTTCTCATCCTTCTTGTACAGATTTTCGGATTCCACTGTACAAGCCCAAGCTATGCACAGAGGGATCCCCTTTGACGGTCGGTAATGGAAGCATCGCTTCAATACCCTCTCAGCCTGTTCCACAGGCTCCCTCGCATAGCTTACCGCCCCAGGGCGCTCCCCCTTTGACGGGCCGGGCAGGATGATGCCCGGCATTCAGTTGCTGCTCTTATTTTTCAGAGCAGAATGTGACCTTCTTGCCCTCCAGGATCATGTTGGTGGTACGGACAGCGCACATCTTGCCGCACATGGAGCAGGAATGCCGATCCTGGGGCGGAACGGATTCAAAGTAGCGCCGTGCCTTTTCTCCGTCCGCTGCGATCTTGAACATTTCCTCCCAGTCCAGCTTGTGCCGTGCCTGCGCCATCAGATCGTCCTGCTCTCTTGCGCCGGGAATGCCCTTTGCAATATCCGCCGCATGGGCAGCGATCTTGGTGGCCATAATGCCCTCCCGCACATCATTCACATCCGGCAGCCGAAGATGCTCTGCCGGCGTCACATAGCACAGGAAATCTGCGCCGCTGGAGGCAGCAATGGCACCGCCGATGGCTGCGGTAATGTGGTCATATCCCGGGAAAATATCGGTCACTACCGGCCCCAGCACATAAAAGGGGGCATTGTGGCAGATCCGCTTTTCCAGTTGCATATTGGCGGCAATTTCATTGATCGCCATATGCCCCGGCCCCTCAATCATGACCTGGACGTTTCTGTCCCATGCCCGCTTGGTCAGAGCACCCAGCTCGATCAGCTCGGAGATCTGCCCTGCGTCGCTGGAATCATCAATGCAGCCGGGACGCAGTGCGTCACCCAGGCTGACGGTCACATCATACTTATATAAAATATCCAGCACTTCATCAAAATGCTCATAGAAGGGATTCTCATTTCCGGTCATTTCCATCCAGGCGAACAGCAGAGAGCCGCCCCGGGATACGATATTCATCGTCCGCTTGTCCCGTTTCAGAGCTTCCACGCAGCGCCGGTTGATGCCGGCGTGGATGGTCATAAAGTCCACGCCTTCTTTGGCGTGCGCCTCCACCACCTTTAAAAAATCCTCCGCCTTGATCTCCAACAGATCCTTTTCCAGATAGCCGATGGCGTCGTACATGGGCACCGTGCCGATCATGGCAGGGGACATCTCGATCAGCTTCTTGCGGAAGGTGTTGGTCTTGCCGTAGTTGGACAGATCCATGATGGCCTCCGCCCCGTAGCGAATGGACATTTTCACCTTCTCCATCTCAGCGTCATAATCCTTGCAGTCTCCGGAAATGCCCAGATTCACATTGATCTTGGTGCGCATACCGGTACCGATGCCCTCCGGAGACAGGGATTTGTGGTTGATGTTTGCGGGAATGGCAACCCAGCCCTTCGCAACCAGCTCCCGGAGCTTTTCCGGCTCCATGCGTTCCTTCTTTGCCACAATTTCCATGGCTTCGGTGATGACCCCCGCTTTCGCAGCTTCCATCTGTGTATGATACATCATAGCTTCCTCTTTCCTGCAAAATAAAAAAGCAGAATGTATCTGCCTTTCCCGATACATTCTGCTTTCTGTTTCATGAGAAAAGCAAAAAATCCCTACGGCGGCATTATCCGCATCAGGTCGGGTCGAAGCATACTTCCTCTCAGCCGAATCTTGTCCAGCTCCCCTATTTTGCATTTGATTTCAGAATACGCCGCATGCTCTGCGGCAACAGTGTCATTATACGCCCTTTTTCGCCCTTTGTCAAGAGCATACCCCAAAAGTGTGAGAGAACAATTTTTTCGTTGCCGGGGTTGAAAAATGCAGCACGATATGCTATAATGCTTTTGATATAGTAGCAACACGCATAAAGGGGAGTAACTGGCGGGCATCTGCCCGTGTCTTTGGCGTCAATACACGGCTTCGGCAATCTGGCACGAAGCCCGCTTCTGACTGAAACAGTAAGACTTTTATCGGATTTCTCGGCACAGTACCGCACAGCAGCTGCGGCACTGCTCCGGCATTCGGTGAAGGTCTTTTCTTTTGCGCTGCTGCAGGCGGCATCCCGGATGGCTCTGGGGATACTGCCTCAAAAAAGGAGGAATTTTATGCTGGAGCTTTTTTCAAATGTGACCAACATTACCTGGCAGCAGGTGGTCATGTGGGTGATCGGCGGCTGTCTGATCTACCTTGCCATCAAAAAGGACATGGAGCCAACTCTGCTGCTGCCCATGGGGTTCGGCGCCATTCTGGTAAACCTGCCCCTGTCCGGCGCCGTCACTCAGATCTACGACGGAACCGAGGAGGTAGGCGTCATAGACGTACTGTTCGGGGCGGGCATCGCCAACGAGCTGTTCCCCCTGCTGCTGTTTGTGGGGATCGGTGCCATGATCGACTTTGAGCCTCTGCTGTCCAACCCAAAGCTGATGATTTTCGGTGCCGCCGCCCAGTTCGGCATCTTCTTCACCTTCAGTCTGGCGTCCCTGCTGGGCTTTGACGTGAAGGATGCAGTATCCATCGGCATCATCGGTGCTGCGGACGGTCCCACATCCATTTTCGTTGCCAACTACATGCACTCCAAGTACATCGGCGCCATTATGGTTGCCGCATACTCCTACATGGCGCTGGTTCCCCTGGTGCAGCCCCCGGTGATCAAGCTGCTGACCACCAAAAAGGAACGGCTGATCCGGATGCCCTATCATCAGCGGAAAATTTCCAAGCGCACCAAGATCCTGTTCCCCATTATCATCACCATGATCACTGGCATCGTATCTCCCCGGAGCGTGGCGCTGATCGGCTTTCTGATGTTCGGCAATCTGATCCGGGAATGCGGTGTACTGAACTCCCTGTCGGAAACGGCGCAAAAGGTGCTGTCCAATCTGGTGACTCTGTTCCTGGGCATCACCATCGCCACCAAAATGCAGGCGGAATATTTCCTGACTCTGAACACCCTGCTGATCATCGGTCTGGGGCTTGTGGCATTCATCTTTGACACCGCCGGCGGCGTGCTGGTAGCAAAGATCATCAACCTGTTCCTGCCCAAGGAAAAGAAAATCAATCCTATGATCGGTGCCGCCGGCATTTCTGCGTTCCCCATGTCCGCAAGAGTGGTACACAAAATGGGACTGAAAGAGGATCCGGAAAACTTCCTGCTGATGCACTCGGTGGGGGTCAACGTTTCCGGACAGATCGCATCCGTCATTGCGGGCGGACTGCTGCTGAATATGCTGGGATGAGGTGAAACAAATGAGTTTGAATGTACAGGCGTTTCTGGATACACTGCCCATTATGGGCAAGGGCATGGCAGGCATTTTCATTGTCACTGGTGTGATTATTCTGGCGATGATCCTGCTTCGGGCTGTGTCCGACTCAGATCAAAAAAAGAACTGAAACGATACTGCCCCCGCACAAAGCCGTCCGGAAGCCATTCCGGGCGGCTTTTCTGTACGGATTAAAAACATATTGCGAAAGTCACAAAAGTATATTGACATGTTATGAAAATACTAGTATAATTGTATTGTTAACAAAATGTGCATACATTACGCACAGAACAGGGGGAAAACATGAACAGAATCCATCGCATCCATGCAGGGCTGCTGGCTACTGTCTGCGCAGCCGCCATGCTGCCGGGACTTTCGTCCTCAGCGGCAAAGCAAGCCGTCCTCAAGGGCTACCGGGGAGATCTGAACCAGGATCAGACCGTAACCATTGCGGACGCCGTGATCCTCTCCAAGCACCTGACCAATGCCCAGCCGCTGACGGCGGAATACGGGCTGAATGCGGATGCTGACGCAAACGGCACCGTAGACGGCTTTGACCTGGCGTATATCAAGCGCATCTGTCTGGGCTTTGCAGAGCCAATCGGCATTTATGAGGAAATCGACGTTCCGGATGCGCAGTTTATCAATGCGCCCATCAAGGAAGTCAAGGCGTCCCTCCCCTCCCAGGGAGAGGCAGAGCTGGTGATCTTCTATGTAGACTTCCCGGATTGCCAGTATACCTATGATCCCTCCGCCGAATACATCGATCAGATTGCCTTTGGACCGGAGAGTACGGAAAGCGCCATCTATCCTTTTGAAAGCATGCGTGCCTTCTACAGCCGCTCCTCCAAGGGGGCTATGGAACTGAGCGGAAAGACCTTCCGCTATACCACCAGGGAAAACGCCTCCGCATACGGGACTGATAAGGTAAAGCTGGCAAAGGAGTGCTACGAAGCCTTCAAGGACAGCGAGGACTTCACCAAATTTGACGGCAACGGAGACGGCAAGATCGATGCCACGCTGTTCACCGTGCCCACCGCTGCAGGGGATACGGACTGGTGGCCCTGCGCCGGTGCATTCGGAGACGAAAGCTACCGGGTAGACGGCATGGCGATCGGCCACATTATCACGGGCAATGCCCAGATTGAAAGCGAAACTGACTATAAGAACTTTGTCAGCAGCTATCTCCACGAAATGGGGCACTGCATGGGTCTGCCGGATTATTACCTGTACTGGGGCACGGACAGCGAAGGCATGCACGGCGCTGCCGGCATTGAACTGATGGATACGGACGCATCCTCTGATTTCGGTGCCTTCTCCAAGCTGATGCTGGGCTGGTATCAATCCGACCAGATCGCAGTGTATGACAATGCCACTGGCACCCAGACCTTTACCCTGCACAACGCACAGACCCAGAACGGCAACTGCGTCATTATTCCCTACGGGGAACTGGATGGCCAGTATTTCTCCGAATATTTTGTGATCGAATACGCCAGTGCCCAGGCCAACAACAGTGGTCTCCCCTGGTGGCAGACCAGCGGCAGCGGCGTGCGCATTTACCACATCAACGCCACCCTCCAGCGGGATTACTGGTACACCTACCTCAAGTACCAGAATGGTACCGAGTACAACAATGACGGAGTGGGCATCCGTGCCATCCGCATCGTCAATGACACAGATGGGGATAACTTCTTCCACCAGGGCGATGTAATCAACAACAGCGTATCCGGCTTTGGCTGGTATGACAGTTCCGAGAACGAGTCCATCGATCCGGGGGTTACCATCACAGTGGGCGCCCTGGAAAACGATGCATACACCATCACCATTACAAAATAAGCAAAAAATCCCCCGGCATACGGCTCCTTCCGTACACCGGGGGATCACTTTATCTTGATCGGGACAACACGGCCGCATCCAGAAAAGGTGCCACGCCCCGTTCCAGCCGGTTCAGCACATGCTCCATATCCCCGTTGCAGGCTATGGTCATATCCGCATACTGCTCATACAGGGGGCGGCGCTGTACAAATAGCTCCCGGACGGTCATGCGGTTGGGAGCCACCACGCCCCGGTCGGATAAATGCTCCGGCAGCCGTGCCTGCAGCACCTCCAAGGGGGTATCCAACCACACGATCACCCCGTTTGTCTTCAGATGTTCCATGGCACCAGATGAAAGCACCATGCTTCCCCCAGTGGCAATCACGGTGCCCTCACATGTAAGACCGGACGCTACCTGTCCTTCGATGCGGACAAAGCCATCCACCCCCTCCTGCTCCAGCAGCACCGGCAGGGGTCTGCCGGTTGTTTTGCAGATGGCAATATCCGTATCCAGAAAATCATAGCCGAGACGCTTGGCAAGAATTACACCCACCGTGCTTTTCCCCGTTGCCGGCATCCCGATCAAAACAATGTTCCTCATGCTATCCTCTACTTTCCGGGCGTGCTCCGCCCTGCATATTATAGCACACCCCGGCGGCAAATGCAACGGAGCAGCACCGTCTGTTTGTCATCTTTGCGCAGCATGCAATAACGTGTTTTATGCAAAAAGTCCATGGCATTCCATGCGAAAATATGGTATCATATAAATAGGACAGCATACGCTCCGGCACCGGAGGGACTGTCCGTTGAAACGGAGGCATGGAACATGGAATTTGAAATCGGCTCCTGGGTGATGTACAGTGCCACAGGCATCTGCCGGATCCTGAGCAGGGAGAAAAAATGCTTCGATGGAGTACATGAAACGGAATATTATAAGCTGGAGCCTCTGCGGGAGGGTACACATTCAGTATACTATATACCTGTCCTCACTGCGGCTTCCAAGCTGCGACCCCTGATGGATGCCCCACAGGTACACGAACTGATTCAGCACATACAGGATCTGCCATGCAGGTGGTGTGCGGATCGAAACGCCAGAAAGGAGCTGTTTCATCATATTCTGAGGCAGGATGACCCGAAGCAGCTGCTTGCAATGGTCAAATCCCTGCACACCCAGCAGGAAGCACAAAGTCGAGCCGGCAAAAAACTGTCCTCCTCGGACGAAGCCGCCCTGCACAGCGCAGAGCAGATACTCAACGAGGAATTTGCCCTGGCGCTGCATATGCAGCCCGGAGAAATCCCCCTATTGGTACAGCAAGCGCTCCATACAACGAGCCGAGCCGAGTCATGATCCCCAACAACAGACAGCACCGTACAAGGCAATTGCATGCTTTGTGCGGTGCTGTCCGTATATATGGGATGGAGAAAACGTAGGACAACTCCGTCAAGCCCTTATGGGGCTGACGGGTCATCCTGAGAAGTAAGCAAGTTCAGACAATCCCCCGCCAAGATGGTGTGGTACTGCCTTCAGATCAGCCAACCTGCACCAGGCAAAGATAGCTGACGGAATTGGTACGATCCACTGCGATGAGGGTATACTCCCCCGCCTCCGCAGGCAGATCCAGCTTCCGACTGGCGCTTTGACCAGCCACCTGGGGCGCTGTAACTGCTGCCAGCTTGCCGTCTGCATGCCGGTAAATATAGCAGTCCACATGCTTGGCATCCAGGTTCAGGGTCACGCTGTGCCGGGTCACGGTGCGGTATTCAATGCCTACCGCATTTTTGGTATCGATCAGTCGCTGATCCACAGCCTGGAGCGTCCCGTTCGGCAAAACGGATGCCCGCTGCACCTGGATGGAGGTGGTGGGATAATTGGCTGCGGTGCCATCGTCAGCAAAGGGACTGTCATCCGCCGTAGACAGATACTGGGTCATTTCGTCCTTGCTAATAATCTGCATAGAGGTGATGGCACTGTCCTTCAGCACCGCATCCTCCAGTCGGATGTTCAACTTCAGATCCGTCCGACTTTCCGTCACCGCCTGCATGCGGAACAGGTACTGCCGGGTATGCTGACAGCCGTACTGACTGGAAGTCTGTACGGTATACGCACCATTTTCCAGCCGGTAAGTGCCTGCCGCCTCTTCATCGATCATGCTGTAGCACTGATTCTGAAGACACATATAAGCATCCGCCGTCACCAGAAACGCTCCATCGTCCAGTTCAGTCACCTGCATGCTGTTCCGATCCAGGATCGTGCCCCCTTTTTCAATATTGCTCTGGGAGTTTAAACAAGAGAACACGCCGTCCCGATAGGTCACACCAGCCATCTTTGCCAGAAGCTCGTAATCCGCATCCTTGGGCAGTGTGATCGTCTCATTATAGGTAAGCTGCAGATATTGTTCGATCTCCTCCAGGGTGAAGTCGGAGACAACGGACAATTCCATATGACGCATGTATTCTACCTGCCGCAATGCCCATACCAGAAAGTCCTGGTCCTTTGCGGTGATCCTGGACAGATCCTCCACCGACGGCATAGCTGCCGCCCGCTGGGCGTAGTAATAGATAAAATCCTCAAGCTGGGTGTAATCGTCCGTATCATTCGGAACGTGTACAAGCGCACCCTCCTGTTCCAGAGGATACTTGTTGTACAAAGTGAAGGTATCGCCGTTGGCATCCGGACTGGTCAGTTCAAACAGGTATGCAGTGCGCGCAGTGCCCTGCTCCAGTTCAAAGGTGTATCCGGAATCGTAACTGCCGTATTTGGCATCGGCAAGATCCATCTTGGCAGAATAACTGTCGTTGGTAAAATAGCTGCCGATCACATCTCCGGTGGACGCATCCGTCACAGTCCCCTCCGGCGTCAGCAGGTACTCGTACACGATCACGCCCCAGTGCACCTCATTGTCAGTGGTGGTATATGCTGCCTCCTGCACATCATAATAGAGCTGATTGTATCCGGCACTTGCCACCCCGTTCATGGCGCAGAAGGTGCCACCCCCATCCGACAGATAAGAAATCTTCCGGCAATTCCGGGACAATTCTGTAAAATCCTGATTCGGGGTCAGCAGCACTGCCTGTGTCTGCTCCCCCAACACTGCCTCCTCCAGCTTCGTTTCAAAGCCGTCATAATTGTAGCCTTCAAACGCAAGCTCCTGACCGCTTGCCTGGATGTTTGCATTTTCCTGCTGGTCAAAGCCGGTCATCATCTGCATCAGCCACGCCTGCATGGCAGGCTCGGTCACCCGCTCCAGGAAAGACAAATGCAACGCAGGATCCCCGTCCGGCATTTCGGTATCATAATAGAACCAACTGTTGATGCGGCTTTCCAGCCTGTTGTACTGCTCCGGATCCACCGTATGCTCCATATCCTGATACAGGGCAAACGCCGTCCCGGTAAAGGGGTATTCCCGCACCGTCAGAATCGAACTGGTCAGCTCCTGACTGGTGTCGGAAAGGGATCCGTTACCCGTTCCGCTTCCCGGCGTCAAAGGGATAACGCCCTCATTGATGGGAAGCGTCATATTCACGGTCAGTGCAATAATCGCGGCGGCAGCTGCAATCGTGCCTGCCACACTGACCCACTTTCTGCGGTGCCGGCCGGGCTGCCCCGGATCCATTTCCATGACTTCTATATGCTCTCGATTTGTTGCCGCCTCTGTCATCTGGTCTGCCAGTTTTGCGATAAATGCATCATCCAGATGCATCTGGTCAATTTTCTGTCTGTAAGAGTCATCAAAACGCATAAGATTCAGCTCCTTCCAGAATATCTTTCAGCAATGCCCTTCCTCTGCTCAGCTGTGTTTTAATAGTAGGCTCCCGCAAGCCGGTCAGATCACTGATCTCCCGCACGGAGTAGCCCTCATAGTAAAACAGATGCACTACCATTCTATATTTTTCCGGCAGCGTCATCACCGCATCGTACACATCCGTGGTCTTTTCCTTGAACGGAATACAGCCGCATTGCTCCGGGATCAGCTGCATGGTTTTCTGATTCCACACGGCTTTGCGCATATCCTTTGCAAGATTGATGGCCACCCGGAGCAGCCATGCTTTTTCATGTTCCTTTGAAACGAACCTGGGTGCGGAGGTGGCATAGCGCAGGAAGGTTTCCTGCACCACATCCTCTGCGTCAGCGCGGTTGCTGAGCTGCATCATGGCAGCACGCAGCACGTCATCGCCGTGTTCCCGCACAACGGCTTCAAACCGGGCACGAAGCTGCACAGGCGTATTCTCCACATGATCGCCCCCTTTTTTGACTTATAAGACGGAATATTCATTCCGTAAGCGCTTTCACTCATAATACGATTCAGCACATCAAAAGGTTTCACGATTTTCAAAATTTTTTTCGGTTTTTTCAAAATCAATTGTACCCGGATTTCCCGGCATTGTCAAGGCAACACGCCCTCGGCAATAAAGTGTTGCTTTTGCAACAGATTTCCCGGAAATTCCGTGATAAAATAAGAAAAAAAGCACACCATAGCATCATAGCATGCAAAGGAGGATGTTTTATGGAAATTACCGTGACAAAGGATAATTTTGCGCAGCAGGTGCTGCATGCAGAGCAGCCGGTTCTGGTGGACTTCTGGGCTACCTGGTGCGGCCCATGCCGCATGCTGGCACCGGTCCTGGAACAGATCGCCCAGGAGCGGCAGGATATCCGTGTCTGCAAGATCAATGTGGATGAGGAGCCGCTTCTGGCGCAGCAGTTCCAGATCGACAGCATTCCCACGCTGCTGATCTTTCAAAACGGCAAACAGCTGGCACGGATGACCGGCTACTGTGACAGGCAGACACTGCTGCAAAGACTGGACGAAGCACTGGCATAATCAGATTACAGGAGGTATGACACGATGTATCAGCACAGAGCAATTACAGAGGATCTTTACTGGATTGGCGGGAACGACCGCCGGCTGGCGCTATTTGAAAACGTCTACCCCATCCCCCGGGGTGTGTCCTATAATGCGTACCTGCTGATGGACGAAAAAACCGTGCTGCTGGATACGGTGGACAAGTCCGTCAGCGACGTGTTCCTGGAAAATCTGGAGCATTTGCTGGGAGAGCGGCAGTTGGATTATGTGATCGTGAACCATATGGAGCCGGATCACTGCGCCGCCCTTGGACAGGTGCTGCACCGATATCCGGAAGCTGTTGTGGTATGCACCCAGAAAGCACTGGACATGATCGGACAGTTTTTCGGAGCGTTCCCGGCACTACGCAGTCAGACCGTCAAGGAGGGTGATACTCTGACCACCGGCAGACATACCCTCTCCTTTGTGATGGCACCCATGGTACACTGGCCGGAGGTGATGGTCACCTATGACGCCGCCGACAAGATCCTGTTCTCCGCTGATGCATTCGGCACCTTCGGCGCACTGGGAGGCAATCTGTTTGCGGACGAAATCCCCTTTGAAAGTCAGTGGCTGGAGGATGCACGCCGCTATTACACCAATATCGTGGGCAAATACGGCCCCCAGGTGCAGGCTCTGCTAAAGAAGGCTGCCAGTCTGGAGATTCAAATGCTCTGCCCCCTCCATGGTCCCATCTGGAGAGAAAACATCGGCTGGTTCCTGGACAAGTACATGCACTGGAGCAGCTACACACCGGAGGAATCCGCCGTCATGATCGCTTACGGCTCCGTGTACGGCAATACAGAGGCGGCCGCCTTTTTACTGGCATCCCGACTGGCGGAACGGGGCGTCCGAAACGTGCTGCTGTATGACGTGTCCGTGACCCACCCCTCCCTTCTGGTGGCAGAAGCTTTCCGGTGCAGCCATCTGATCTTTGCCAGCGCCACCTACAACGCCGGGATCTTCCCCTGCATGGAAACGCTTCTGCTGGAGCTGAAGGCACACAGCCTGAAAAACCGCACCATCGGGCTGCTGGACAATGGCACCTGGGCTGCCACTGCCGGCAATCAGATGCGCACGGTACTGGAATCCATGCAGAACATGACCATCCTGGAGCCGGTGATCCACATCAAATCCGCATTGACCGAAGCCCAGCTACCGGAGCTGGATGCCCTGGCGGATGCGGTTGCGGCATCCTTGTAACAAAACAGAAAAAGGGACTGCATAACGCAGTCCCTTTTGGTTTGCAGGAACGAAAATCAGCCAACCAGAGAAGCCGGATATGTCATAATATCAGCTGCTTCTTCCCGGGTTACCTGCTGATACTCAGAGGTCTTGCCGTCCTCATCGGTCAGGCTCAGCACACTGCCGCCTGTTGCAATGTCCCATTCCTGCTTTACAAGCTCTACATAGTTTGTGCCGTGTTGCCTTAAGAAAATCGGCATTCTCCTGCTTTTTTATTCTGGTATACAGCTTTTTGTTACAATTGTCAAAAAGCGTCATAGTCGCCGCAGCCGGCACAAAGACGCAGAAAAAGCCGCCGGAGCAGACACTCCGGCGGCACTCTTTTACAACATTCGCTTCATCATACAAAGATCAACGGAATCGATCCGACCGTCTCCGTTCAGGTCACCTGCCTGCCAATCCGACAGTGGGTCGCCCCCACAGAGCCACTTTTGCAGGGAGACTACGTCCGCAATGGAAAAGGCGCCGTCCGCATTCACATCCCCCACCAGCCGGCTGGCACCGACGGCAAACACCGCATATCCCACACAGCCAGATGACTGGCCATTGCTGCCCAGGGTGATCTGCTCCCCCTTTGCCGCCTGACGGCTGTACAATACAAACTGTACACCCTTGTCAGTTTCCGCAGTCAGCCCGGTGGCTGTCCAGTCCTTCAGCCATGCAGGTAAAGCCGTTACCCGGCTATCCAATGCCGTATACACGGTAATATGCGCCCCGGCGGTGAACACTGCCAGATCCGAACTGCTGTTTTTGGAATCGCATGCGGTGCGGATATATTCCGCCCCGGCAAGCTGTGCCGGCAGTGTCGTATACACAGCATCCCGGTCGCCGAATACCGGGTCTCCGTTCTGTATGCTCTGTACAATGGACCAGTCTGCATCATTTTCCCTATCCTGCACCAACAGGCTCCGGATCAGAGTACCCTCCAGCGGCTCGATCCGCTGCTCCAACATCCACTTCTGATTGTCACTGCCATCCCTTGCCCACTGTACCACATTGGCGCCCTCCTCCTTGGAGCCGGTTGCAATGCCAATACAGCTCTGATCCTTGGTAGGCTTGGTGGCAATGGTATAGGTACCATCCCCGTTATCCAGGAATTTAAACAGCTGTGCATCGCTTTGTGTATTGCTGTAGATGCCGATGTTGGTGCCGTTGTCCGTCTTGCCGTAATCCAGATCCAGGTAATAGGTCTTGCCGTCCCCCACTTCGGAGCAGATCCGGTAGTAGCCGTCCCCTGCATCCTGCATCATCCAGCCATTGGCACTGCCGCTGCCCTGCTGCACATTGGTTCCGTTTGCAGCAGTACCTCCTGCCACCTCCAGGAACAGACCACTGCCCACATTCCGGAACTGATAGATGTGGGCTGTGTCCATCACAGCGCCTGACTTCACCGGATCCTTTTCCGGTGAGAGCGTCACCACGCCTGCCGGAAATGCATCCACCGTCAGGTCATTCAGATAGTATTCAATATTGGTGTAGCCCTGTCCACAGTAATCCCCGTTTACATCACTGGGATCCTTGGGATTCAGTCCTCTTGCCACCTCCCAATCATCCGGCATGCCGTCATTGTCGCTGTCGGTAATGGTTTTGTTCAGAACCGGCGACGGGTATTCATAAGTCACGCCGCACTGGATCTTGTACTTATCAATGGTCGCCTTCTGGGAATCATTTGCCTCGGAATAAGGTCTGGCGCCGGTGAGATAACCGGTGCCGGTACGAGTCTCGTATGCCACCTGCTGATCGATGGCAGTACGGGTATCCGAAGTAATGCCATTGCCTGCATGGTCAATGACGTGGTTGTAAGCATCCGCCGCAGACTCCAGAGTCAGGGCAGCAGATACGTCCACCCCGTTGGACATCACCGGGAAGTGAGAATCCGACCGGGTGGTGGCTTCGCTCTTGCCGGTCTTGAAGCTGATGGCAGACCAGTTGGCGTTCTCCCCGTTCCGCACAGAATCGTCCTTGTTCAGGATCCGGTTCCCCTCCAGGAATACCTTGAATTTGTCATCGTTGGACACTTGGATATAATGGGTGCCCCCATTGGTGGAGGGACCCAGTTTCAAGGTGTTCCCTGCATAGTTCACATGGGCAATGGTGCCGTAGGCGGTCTGGTATCCCCAGTTATAAATCACGTTGTTGGTAAAATCAGAAGCATTCTGATCCGTAACCTTGCCCCGGTAATTCCGGGATACGTTATGTACGATCAGATTGTGATCCCAGGTCACATTGGCACGACCCAGCATGATTCCAAAACCGTGAATGCCCTTGCTGTGATAGGAGAAGGAATTGGAAGGGCCGATGACAGAATACTGTACCGTCAGATTGTCGCACTTGGAATACAACCCCCACTGCTCATCGTTTGCCCAACCCAGGGAGCAATGATCCACAATGGAATTGGCACCGTTGGCACCGCCCCATGCGTCATAGTCCGCATTGGTACCCCGCTCGCCCGGCCGGGAGCTGATAAACCGGACGATGCAGTTTTCGCCCCCAAGCCCCAGCTTGTAATTTTTCAAGGTGATGCCGGCACCGCCAGGTGCGGTCTGTCCCGCAATGGTCACATTGGAGGACACCACGACATCCTTTTTCAGCTCAATGGTACCGCTTACGTCAAACACCACGATCCGATTGGGCTGGCTGACTGCATCCCGGAAGGAGCCGGTGCCGCTGTCGTTGAGATTGGTCACATGCACCACCGTGCCGCCTCTGCCGCCGGTGGCATAGCTGCCGCCCCCCACTGCGCCGGGGAAAGCCTTGATGAGTCCGGCAGCGTCCGCCCTGGTATCCATCTTGGGCGGCATGGATACGGATGCGGACAACACCGTCACCACGCCCATCAGCAGCGCCGTCAGGCGCCTGAATCTATTCTTCATTCCATTTCCCTCCGTATGAACAGCAGTATGTACTGCTGTCTACATTGTTTTTGCGTATTTTTTTCTGTACTGGGTGGCGGAAATCCCTGCCCGCTCCTTGAACTGCCGCATAAAATGCGTCGGAGTTTTATAGCCGCACTGGTCGGCAATTTCCTGCACCGTCAGTGTGGTATCCGCCAGCAGCTTTTTTGCTCGCTGCATCCGTGCCTGAATGATATCCTCTCCGCAGGAAATGCCGAACTGGGCTTTGTAATTCCGCTGAAAATACCCCCGGCTGATGCCAACACTCCGGCAAAGCTCGTCAATGTTCCAGTCCCGTTCCGGAAAAGCGTAGATCCGCCGTTGCGCATCCGAAAGGGCATCCTGCAGTTCTGACCGAAATGGGGAAAGCGCCGTTTTGGAGGTCATCTCCAGCATGCAGTCATCAATCTGCTCCTGAGCATGCTCCAGGTCGGTAATCACGCAAACAGCATACCGCACGTTTGCATGCTCTCCGCCGGGGGACACACGCTTCAGATCCTCCAACGCCTGCTCCATCCGCAGGATCCACAGATCCATGGTCTCCCGCAGTTCCTTGGGTTCCCCGGCGAAAGCGGCAGCAAACACAGAATCACTGAATCTTGCATGCAGACCGCCTCCATGCAGCAGCCGAAGCACATTTGCCAGCATGAACACATGCTCCGTACTCTCCGCCCGGGGGCACTGAATCAACAGTATCCCGATTCCGCCCTGGGCGGCATGCTGGGGCAGCTGCTGCAAGAAGCCCTTGTGATTGTAAAAACCAGTGAGGATATCATGGGTATCGTACTGCGCCATCTTCTTCTGGAGAAAATCCGTATAAAGCTTGCTGCGCAGCATACGGAACCCATTGGAAACGGCGCCACACCAGTTGGAATAATGAAAATCCATCTGACAATCTGCAGCATGCTGAAACGCTGCAGCACAGTAGCCGTAAATATCCTGATCGCTGTGCAGCGGGGTCAACCGCACCAGCATGGGCGCATGAGGCTCCGCAAAACGGGGCAGAATCTGCCGTGCCGGAAAGCTGGCACCGGCACGGGCATATTCTCCGACCCGGGTGCCCATCAGAAGCAGCATCCGGTCTGTATACCGATGCAGCTGGTAGGACTGTCCCTGTTGAAATTTCCCCAGCCAGCCGCTGCATACGCACACGTCGATTTCCGTCCAGTTCGGCACCAGATAGGCAATTTCGCTGATCCGGAGCTGCAGCGCCTGCACATCCGCCGCACTGGACAGCCGGACAATGTGGTTGGCGTTCATATACGCCTCCGTCAGCATCTGCTGCCGGGTAATGGTATTGCTTTGTTCCACAGCAGCGACAGCAACCTCCGGGGACACCGGACAGCCGCAGCTGCCTCCCAGCATCAGCGTCGGCTCCAAAGGCTTACACGATCTTTGCGTGCCCAGCTGTTTCAGCAGGTTTTCCACCGCCAGCTGCCCTGCCTGCTGCCCGCAGCCTTTGACCGTCGTCACCGGCGGATCGTGGATCAGTGCCTGCATGGTGCCGTCATAACCGGTCACCGCTACATCCCCGGGCACGGAAATTCCCCCTGCCTGCAGGGCATCACACAGGGCAATGGCCATCATATCGTTGGCGCATACCACCCCGTCCGGCTTTGGCACCTCTCCGTTCAGGATCTTATTGGCGAAATCCTGCGCAGTGTTCATCCAGAAGTTCCCGTAGAAAACCTGTTCCTCAGAAACCGGAAGTCCATTGTCCCGAAGCGCCTCTAAAAACCCATCCCGCCGCTGGATCGCTTCAAACCGATCCTTCTGACCGGTCAGACAGTAGAGCAGCTTGCAGCCGTGCACCTGAATCAGATGCTCTGTGATCCGGTAAACGATCTTCCGCTGTTCTGCATACACATAGGGGTACAACTTATTCTCCTTTTCCAGCACCACGCATCTTGCGCCCCGCTGATGGAACTGCCGTAAAAGCTCTCCCACAAATTCCTGATCAAAAAAATAGTCCGCCAGGATGATATATCCATCCAGATCCGCCCGAACCGCCAGGTCATAGATCTCCTTTTCACCACTAATATGGTGGATATAAAAAGGATCCCGCACCTTAGAATAGGGCTGCTTTGGATTGGTGGAACAGGTGAACACTACCACATCATATCCGGCTGCTCGTGCTGTCCGGTCAATGCCGTCCAGCGCATCCACGATCAGCGCATGGGTGATCGGCGGTGCGATCACCCCAATTTTTCCTACTGCATGCATAGCTTCCTCCGTGCGTCATTGCTGTCCTATGCTATTATATATAGTATACAATTTTCCGCGCGGAATGTCAAATGAAATGGTATGACAGCTCAATCCAGCAGCATGGATTTCAGAATGGCAAGATCAGCTGCGTTCAAAATGCCGTCCCCGTTCAGGTCGGCTGCCTGGGCATCCGGCAAGGACGCCGTCCGACGTACCAGGTAATCACGCAGAAGCTTTGCGTCTGCTGCATCCACATCGCCGTCCGCATCCACATCTCCAAGCAGCGGCGATACGCCCTGCAAAGTCACAAAGGCAGTATAGAACACACAGCCGCTGGACTGACCGTTTGCACCAAGAACCACAGTGTCTCCCTTGGACACATCCTTTTTATAGATCCGGAATGCAACCTGGTTGGAGTTAACTACCGTATCCTCTGTCCGAGTCCAGCCCTGGAGCCATGCAGGCTCGCTGGTCACACGGGTGTCCAGACCCACATACACCGTCAGATCCTCTCCGGCAGTAAAGGATGCTGCATCCGTTGTGCATGTTTTGGAATCTGCCGCCGTACAAATGTACTCTGCACCGTTCAGATACTTGGGCAGCGTGACAAAGGTCACCTCCCGGTCGCCGAACACCGGATCCCCTGCCTTCAGATCATAGCGAATGGACCAGTCCATGTAGTTTTCGTTGTCCAGTACCTCCAGACTCCGGATCAGCTTTCCGTCAATGGGATCCCGCTTCACCGGCGTTCCATTGTATTCCACCGGATCTCCTGCCAGCTCGTTCAGGAACATTTCCAGATTGGTGTAGTCATCCCCGGACAGGCTTACCTTTGCTCCATCTGTGGGATCCTTCGGATTCAGCCCATGCTCGATCTCCCAGGCATCCGGCATACCGTCCCGGTCAGTATCGTTCTTCGCATTGCACACCCCATCAGTGCTGTGCTTGAAGTTGTTTTGATTGGGATAGCCTCCCGCATCGTTCTGGCTGTCGATAATGCCCTTGAGTCCCTGCTTGCTGCCCGTATAGGTATAGGTGCCCTTGGTGACCTCCTGAATATACCGGGCGTCAATGTAATCCCAGCCGGTCTCGGATGCGCCGCCCGCCCCTGCTCCGGCAATGACGCTCTTGTAGGCATCCTCCGCAGACTGGGTATTCACATAGGATTCAAAGAAGGGCTGATCGCTGCGCACGTCCGCTGTGGTGCAGTTTCTGTTGGCAGAAACCGCTTTGCCCTTGTCCCAGGCATTGTCCGATGCCCGCAGCAGGTAGTTACCCTTCTGATCCAGCATCACGTTGCCGGATACATACATCTTCTGGCAGTCCGCCCACCCAAGCTCATTGCCGTCGGTGGATACCACATGAAGACTGGTATTGCTTTCTGCTCCTGCTTTATAATAGTTGTTTACAAAGTTAAGCCGTCTTGCGCCCCCATCCGTGGTTCTGTCCCGCCAGTTGTAGACCACATTATTCCGGATATCCAACTGTCCGCCGTAGGTCTCATCCTGCTCCGTTCCCCCTGCCAGGGACCAGTTCCGTCCGGTGCAGTCGATGAGCAGATTGTGGTGGAAGCTGCCCTTGTTGCCGCTGATGGATGCAGCAAAGGCATGGGTCTCCGTGCCAGTACGATCTCCGTCATAATGCACAGAATCGTGGAGGGATTCTCCGATGATGTTCCACTGGAAAGAAATATTTGCTGCACTCCGGGAGGAGAAGCCCTCATCCGTCGCCCAGGAAATGGAACAGTGATCCACAATGGAGTGATTGCAGCTGCCAAGACCCATGCCGCCGGAGGATTTGCCGTTCATATCCCCCACGCGCACACGCACATCCCGGATCACCAGATCCGAGGTTCCCATGCCGCCGAAGTCATAATTGATCAGGGTGATGCCGTCTCCAGGTGCGGTCTGTCCGGCAATGTATACGTTGCCTCCGTTGTCCGGGATCACCAGACGATCCTTCAGAGCGATCACGCCACCCACATCGAACACGATCACACGGGGCACGCCCTGCCAATCCTCTGTCAGCCACTGGGGATCACACAGCGCCCAGCGCAGGCTGCCCTCGCCGCTGTCGTTCAGATTGGTAACATGGATCACCTGTCCGCCTCTGCCGCCCCGGGCAAATCTGCCATAGCCCTCTGCGGTAGGAAAGGCAAGCCGGTTAAGCTGGAAGGAATTCACGGCACCCTTAATGGTGTTTCCATTTTTATCGATTGTGTCTACCCGCCAGTAATAGGTGGGAATGGAGGAATAACTGTCATCCAGGCTATAGCTGGTGCCAGTCTGACTCCCCTTGAATTCCGGAGACTGATGGGTTGCGGAAAAGACGCTGTTGTAATCCGTACCGATATACACATCCTGGCTCTTCATATTCTTTCCTGCCGTCCAGGACAAGCCTTTTGCAGCATCATGGTGGAACTCCTGGTCTGCCGGCGACATTTTGGAAATGCCCTGTACCGGGTCTCCCCCATCCAGCTCAAAGGCGTTGAGCCAGGCATTGCCCTTACCCTCCGGTGCAATCAGCACAGTCACAGTCTGTCCCTTTGTCACCTCAAAGGTGGAGTAGGAGATCCCGGCATCATCCTCACTGGTCACACGGGTGGGGCATGCCACGCCGGTCTGGGTGGTCTTGCCGTTAATGGTAATTTTCATGGATCCGGCAGAATTGCCCTTACCCACACAGCTGTGCCAGGTCTTGAGGGAATGAGTACCGGCGGACAAACCGGCGATCTCCAGCTTAATGATGCCGCCGCCGTTGGTATTGTCCACCGTCACCCCGTCCATGGTCAGATAGGGATGGCTCAGATCCAGCTTTTGCAGTGTCTTATCGTTTTCACTGAGCAGATTGCCTGCTGCACCGCCCCCGTTGCTGAGGGTAAAGGTGATGCCTTGAAATTTCACTGAGCCGGATGCGCTGCCTCTGGGGAAGCACCAGTTGTTTGCCTTTCTGGAATAGGATGCTTTTCTGCCATCGTTCCGGTTCAGATCCACCAGGATCCGGTTCCCCGTTTCGGCAGAGCCGGTATTCTCCAGTTCCCAGTAATTCCCTCCATTGTCGTAGGTTTCGGCGGATGCGGGATTCCGGCTGCCGAGAGCATTGGTTCCGGCAAAGGTGACAGTCATTGCCACGGCAAGCGCCAGACAACGCTTCATTTTGGATATCATATTCAATTCCTCCCTGTTTCCCTGCCCCACGCGGCAATCTGCATATATTTTTCTGCCGCATGCGTTAATTTCTATACATACAGCATATCACATGAAAAGCGTCCAAAGCAATAACAAATTGCATCTATTTTATGACCAATCCAGCACAAAAAACAGCATTTCAGTGCTACCGAAATGCTGTTTCCTAAAAATCAGTACAATATTGCTTTATCCGAGTAATGCACGCTTCATACGTACCAGATCCATGCCGGTCAATACACCGTCCCCATTATAGTCCCCTGCTTTGGAATCTGCCAGCGTGTCCGTCTGCTTAATGAGATATTTTTGCAGTGCTACCACATCTGCCACGCTGCATACGCCATCCGCATTCACATCCCCCATCAGCCGCTCAGCGATGCTTTCCACCTGCCAGCTGCGGAATGCAATATTCTTGCCGGAGAACACAAAATACAGATCGTGGGTGCCGCCGATGCCGGTAAATGCCTTGCCGGATACCTTGGCGAATGCATCCGGAGCATCAAAGCTGACACTGGTCAGCAGCTGTCCCGTAGGCGCATCCAGCCGCACCTCCATAGTGCCGGTACCCCGTACCTCTGCGGTCAGCACTGCCGAATCCTCCAGCAAAGGTGCATTTGCCCCGGTTCCTCCGGATGCTTCTCCGGTATAAAGCTGAATTGTATCCGCAGACTTGCTGTAGCGGAATGCAGCATTTTCGCCGGTGTATACCGTGTCCCCATCGGAAAAGCCGTTCCAGATATTCCGCAGACCGTCCGCCCATTCCCGGGTATTGGTCAGCTCCGTGGACAGGTCAAAGGCATAGGTGCCGTTTACCAGCATGGTATCAATGGTAAAGGTGATCTGCGCATCATCGGATGCAGTAAAGTAGCCCATGTTGAACATACCTTCCGCACCACCCATGTCACAGGTAATGGTGTAATTCCCGGTGCCGGTGATCTCCGCTGTGCCGGTGCAGTCCGTCCCCGCCTTGGTGGATGGATGCATGGACAGAGTAGTGGCTTTGTCCACATCCGTCACGGAGATCTGATATGTAATGGTATCCACCTTGGTCAGCACATAGTCCGCCGGATCCACCGTGGGCTGTGCAGGTACTCTGGAGCCGGTAAAGGTCACGCTGCGGACGCTGCTCCAGGCACCGGCTGCATCGCTAATGAGGTATGGGTTCTGCATGCTGTCAGTGTTGTATACCATATCCGCTGTATTGTTTAAAGAAGCGGCATTCTGCACTGCAAAGGGGTCTACCCCCTGGATGGTCTGTACACCCTTTTTCGTGCCGCCGGTTTTTGTGATGGTCACTGTGTCCTCATCCACACTGATCCGATCCACCTGCATGCTGCGGTAGCTGCCCTTGATGCCCATACCCTGCTTCAGCATCAGGGTATGATAGAACATATAGTATTGATCCCGGAACTTCTGCATGTGAGTGTGGTTGTTGGAGTAATCAAAACCGCTCTGCCCCGGGTTCTGGAAGCATTCGCCCCGCATAACCCAGCTGTCCGGATCCAAGGGGGTCTTGGTGGTCATGTACACCATGCTGCATCCGGAAGGGGGATCACAGTCGTACTCCCACTGCTTGGAATGATCCGACCAATCCGTATTGTAGGTATACACATAGGTGCCGTTGATGTAATTCAGCTCGCTTGCCTCAAACAAATAGGGTGCCGGAATGTTCTGAAAGTCGCTGTCGAAGGAAACCATATCCTCCCCTAGCCGGACGATCCGGGCAGAGCCGGGCATATAATCTGTGCCGCCGGGTGCCTTTCCGGCACCGAAGGACAGCCAGCCCACGCCGTTCTCATCGATCACTGCACCCGGGTCAAAAGGGTTGGGGCAGCCATTCAGTCCGGGGGTGGAAGTGGAAATCAGAGGCTTGCCCAGGGGATCCGTCCAGGGGCCCAGCGGATCCGTTGCGGTGATCACGCCCACACCCAGACCGTTGTTGGAGAAATACAGATAAAAGTGGGTCAGTCCGTCATCCTCCACCCGGGAAACAATGGAGGGAGCCCAGGAGTTGGTGATCCAGGGAGCAACCTGATCCACATGAATCTCCCCATGATAAGTCCAGTTTACCATATCATCTGTAGAAAGCACCACCAGAGACTTGATCTGCTCATAGGTATTATCCACCTCGGAGCCCTTGACCTCAAACTGCTGGTGGTCGTTGGTGCCAAACAGGTACAGCCTGCCGTTATACTCCACTGCGGTGGGGTCGGCACAGAAAAATGCCGGGGAAATCGGGTTGTTGTAATTGATATTTTTAAACTGGTTGGTGCTGATCTGACTGTTTGCGATGGTACTCGCCTCCTCTGCGGCTTCTGCAATGGATCCGGCAGTGAGCCGGGATGCGGGATACGTTCCGAAGCACAGCGTCAGAGACAATGCTGCCGCCGCTGCGTATGCAAATGCTCGTTTTTTCATAATACCCTCCTGCCCTTTGTATGGTGATATAATCAGTATAGCACATCCAAATGCAGGGCGGTAGAAGGATGCTGTCCGATTTTTAGCACAAAACAGACATGGCATTGACAGGCTCCAGACTCCATGCTACAATAGAAGCATACAACCGGAAGGGGGAGAAATATGATACGTCTGCCGCTGTGGATCTTTACAAAATCTGAAGACTTCCCGTTTTTCATTCAATACGGCTACCATGATTCCGAGTGCTATCTGCACAGTCATGAGGACTTTTCGGAACTGGTCATCGTGCTGGAGGGCAGTGCGGAGCATACCGTAGGCACGGAGCATTACCCCATCTCCAAGGGGGATGTGTTTGTCATCAACCAGGATACGGAGCACGGCTTCACCGGGGTCAGCGATTTTCGGATCTGCAACATCATGTTCCGGCCGGAGGTGCTGTTTGAACACATTTACAACATCCGCCAGTCCCCCGGTTTCCAGGCACTGTTCGTAGTTGCGCCCCACTATTTGCAGAATCACCGTTTTTCCAGCCGGCTGCATCTCCAAAGTCAGGAATTTGCCGCAGTCAAGGCCATGATCCGGGACATGATCACCGAGTACAACCGGAAGCAGGAGGGATGGCAGACCTATTGCTACGCCTGCTTTCTGCAGCTTTGCGTCCGGCTTTCCCGGCTATACCAGCTGACTAATACGGAGCAGCACCGATGCGTCATGCAGCTTGCCGCCGCCACCGCCTACATGGAAGGACATTTTTGCAGCAGCATCAGTGTAGCGGAGCTGGCACAGATGTCCGGCTATTCCCAGCGGCAGTTCAGCCGTCTGTTCAAGGAAGCATACGGCGTGTCCCCCAACGCCTACATAACCAATCTGCGGATCCAGAAAGCCCAACAGCTGCTCCAGAACACACAGCTTCCCATCGGCGAAATCGCCTGGAACTGCGGCTTTGAGGATCAGAATTATTTCAGCCGCATGTTCCGGCAGACCGCCGGGGTCACCCCCTCCGCTTACCGGAATCGGGAACGGAACAATGTCGGCAAGTCTGCCCAGTAATCTTGCCTTAGCGTCAAAACAGGCTATCCGAATACACTCGGATAGCCTGTTTTTATGTATGCTCTGATATTAGTCTGAATCAAAAAAGTGCCCGGTAAAAAAGTTTTCATTGCCCAAGGGGGTTGCAGTCAGCCGGAACAACACACAGCCATCCGGACAGACCACAGTAGTCTGATAGCGGCCGTCTCCTCCGATCCGCTCCAGATCACCGCCTGCCCGGATCGCCTCCATCTTCGGATACAGCACCAGCATTGCTTTCGGACAGATGCCGTAGCCGTCCTGATTCACCGGACAGCCATAAGTACAGGTGTATTTGTCGCCGATCTCCTCACCGTTCCGGCAATACCGCTCGGTATGCTTTCCCCGCAAAAAGCCAGCCACTTCAATTTCAAATTCGTATTCCTCCGCATACCACTTCTTCATACAATTCCTCCTTTTGCCGCATCCGGATCGGCTGCCGCAGCAGGGTTCGCAAACGATCCGGCGGAATCTTTCTCGCATCCGACAGATAAATCTCGTGGTGCTGTCTTTGCTCCGTCAGATCAAAGGCATAGCCATTTGCCCCAAGGAAGTGATGCATCCGCTCAATGGTGCGAGCCCGTTCCGCATAAGAACCAATGTGCAGGCACTGGACGCACAGCCCCTCCTCCATGGTCACAAACCTGGCATAGGCACAGTCCATATCCCGCTGCTCCGTTGTATGCTGCACTGCCCAGTCAAAATCCGCCCGGGTCACAAAATCCGGTAACCGACTTGCCAATGTCCAATATAGCATGCCCGTTCCGGCTGCATCCGATCTCCCCTCCTGGCTCTTGTACCAGAATCTTTCCAAGGGCGGCAACACATAGGGCACAAACCCGTCGATCTGATGAGCTGTCCGGTAACTCATTTTTAAAGTGCGACCCACTGCGTACAGGATCATGACCGCCTGCTTGAAAAAACTGTTTTTCAGGCTGGATTCCCCGACTCCACGCACCACTGCGTAATGTACCGCCGGTACCGTCACGATCATCGGCTGATTGGTTGCCATATAAAATTCCCTATGGGCTTTTTTCAAATCCAGTGGCATTCCGCCGTCTCCCCTTTATGCTGCCGCCCTATTTGCCGGATCATGATTTCCGGATCCGGCTGCCGATCAGCGCACCGATCAAAGCGCCTGTGCCCAATGCCATTCCGTAATTGAGCCCTATGACCGATGCCGCAGCCACACCCACGCACATGCCGATGCAGGCACCTTCGTTGATCCGGCTGTCCTGCTGTTGCTGGCGCTCCGGATGCCGCCGGCGATCCGCCTTCTGCCGCAGATGCAGCGAGATACCCAATACCAGGCACAGTGCTATGACAATCCAGGGCATTGCCCGCATCAGAAACGTCTGCATGGTTTACTCTGCAACCAGCTTCCGAAACTCTGTATCCCGGTCAAAGCTGCCCTCCACAAATCCCGGTACTTCCTTGATGGCCTTGCAGATACTGATGCTGATGCCGGTCATCATGGAACTGATTTCCTCCTCCGTGTAGGTACACCCTCCGGTCACAATCAAGGTTGCGATTCCGTGAGTCATGAGCCACACATCCCGGAAGTACAGATCCGCAGCCGCCGCATCCAGATGATACACCTGCTGCAAACAGGTACGCAGCAGCTCCTGTGACCGATGCATGGCACCCATGGCTCCGCCGTTTTCGCTCTCTGCCGGCGTCAGAAACAGCAGCTTGTAAAGCTCTGGCTCTTCCCGTGCAAAACGGATATACTGCATGCCGAAGCCGTAAAATGGAATGGGCATACCCAGTCCCCGTTCTGCATAACCCCGATAAATCCGCTCTGCTGCGCAACGAATTTCCCGCTTGGCCTCTTCCATGGTGTGAAAACAGGTGAAAATCGGCTGGGTAGACACTCCCAGCTCATCGGCAATGTCTCTGGCGGTCACTGCGTCGATCCCCTTAATCCGGGTCACACGCACAGCAGCGTCTATCATTTCTTCCCGTGTAAATTTATATTTTGGCGGCATTTCCGCTCCTCCGCTCCTTAAATTCCGGTCTGTATATACCGGATCATCTTGCATGTTTCATTGACAGCACCATACAGAGCCTGCATGATGCGCTGCATATATATCATTCGATATATATTGAATTTATTATAGCACATCTGGCGAAACCTGTCAAGAGGCTATCCGGCCAAAAGCTTTACGAAATTGCGCCTGTCATCCCCGCTATCCGGAACGCAGACATCAACAAAATCCCATGGTCACAGCCATGAAACAATGGAAATCACACACGGGTTCTTGTTGAGTAAATTGTTTCTAGGCAAACAGGAAATCGCCTGAATACGTCCTTTTTTTGTATCTACTCACAAAAATCATCACACATTTTTTACCCATCTCACAAATTTGCCTGCACACACTGGTATTTTCCTGTATACGCTTGACAAGCGGAGGAAGTACCGCTATAATAGGTACAAAGGTTTAAGGAACGACCGAGCGTTTCATAAGCCGCAAGAAAGAGGTGATTCCCTTGGACAGTATATGCTCCCAGCAACCGCACTTCAAACCAAACAATGAAAGGATGATTAGAATGACGAAATTCAAAAAAGCGCTCATCACGACCGCTGCCCTGGCAACCGCCGCCCTGTGCTCACTAACAGCTTATGCCGCTGTCCACATTGTGTGGGTCGACACGTACCAGGATGGCGTTGTCGTTTCCTCCGTCGGGATGGCCGCAGACAGCATAAAGGGCGAACAGGTTTCAAAAACCGTCGGGAACATGACTACCTATTACACCCACACCACCGCAGCTACAGCCAGCACGCAGGTGCTCGTCATGAATGCAGTGAACAATTCCAGCGAGACAAAGTACATGTCCGGATACGTTACCGTTTGTGATAGATCCGGAAATATTATCTGGTCACACTATCAGGCAAGCAGCGGTCATGTAAGTTCCCACACGCCACTGCTGGCTTCTAATTCCTTTAGCAACTCTTCTCTCTCAAGTGGGGATTACTATTTGGAATACTCATCCAACATCTTTAAGGCAAACGATTCCCATTCCCCGGTCGCATACAGCACACAGCTTGATGTACCCTTTAGAATCTCGTAAGCAAACCGCCCGTCCGGAGCATATGCTTTATATGCTCCGGACACCACTCTGAATTGAAGGAGGACACCTTCATGCTGATTCGCAGTCTGCGCAGTTTCCTGCAAAGCCACACGCCTTTCTTTCTGATGATGATCCTATGCATTATGATCTCCTCCCTTCTGATGCTGTTCGGATACGGTCTTTACCAGGATTATATGCTGGAACAGAAAGATTTCGACAGTTCTTCAAAAAGATTTCTTTTTAACACAGCCGCCAAATCCGATGATATGGATCTGGATGGTTTTTTTTTGAACAAGGATCTTATAATAACCAAGAGCGAATTAGATCATTGCATTGCTTCCATTCCAGATCAATATCTTGAGACATCGTCCCTCGTTACTGTGTATTTTTATAATCCAGACATCATAATGACCGGACCTTCGGTAAAAGACATCTGTACTTGTTATTTTTTTGTAAAAGATGGAGTCAAATATCCTTCTAAAGAAACATTTACAAACAGAATGGAGCATCCAGGAGCAAGCGGACGTATGTTTTCCGATAAAGAATACACTTCAGGTGAGTCAGTTATAATACTAGGAAAAGGCGGACAAGGGAATCCGGGAGAAACTGTAGAATTTTACAATAGAGAAAAATATACAGTGATTGCCAAAGGAGGGTTGTTTCAAGAAATTCCATATGACCGTGTCCCCTCCGACTCTATTGTTGAATATGTTTCCCTGGACTTTGACAAGCCCCTGTCCTTTGAACAATACAACACACTAAAAAATGCCTTCTCCTCCATTCTGGATCGGATAGAGGTCTGGCGTTACATTCCCTTCTACGACGAGGACTACTGGATGTACAACTCCGCCATGCTGGCGTCCCTGCTGATCGCTGTAGTGGCTGCCTTTAATCTGGTGGTGCTGTATCACTATGTGCTTGTCCGCCGGCAAAAATCCCTGGCGATTTTCCAGCTATGCGGCTGCACCAAGGGCAGAGCCATCCGGCTGTATGTGGCAGAAAGCCTGATGCTGACCGTGCCCTGCTACTGTCTGTCGGCGGTGCTGTACCACTTTGTGCTGTTGAAGCCCTTCACCCGGATTTTCCCCTACATTGACACTGCCTACTCCTGGCGACTGTATGCCACCGGCTTCGGCATCTTTGTCACTGTCTGCACCATTGCTATCTGGATCCTGTCCGCACGGATCGTTTCCAAGCATTCTATCGTGGAAAGAAAGGGGGGTGTGGTATGATACACTTTTTGCAGTATTCCTTTCCCAGAATACTACTATTGATTGGAGGAAATAATATGCTCTTTCGCAGTCTGCGCAGTTTCCTGCAAAGCCACACGCCTTTTTTTCTGATGATGATCCTATGCATTATGATCTCCTCCCTGCTGATGCTGTTCGGATACGGTCTTTACCAGGATTATATGCTGGAACAAAAGAGCTTTAACCACTCCACACAAAGGTTTACTTTGAATGCAAATGCACGCTCTGAAGATATGGAGCGTGACGGTTTTTTTATGAACCCGGAGCAGCTTATAACTAAGGACGAACTGGACGCTTGTATCGACCGAATTCCAGAAAAGCATCTGGGCACGTCATCCCTTATTAGCGTATACTTCATCAACCCAGCCAGCGTTATAATGGGTGCATCTATTTACGATATTTGCACCTGTTATTTCCACATAAAAGATGGAGTAAAATCCCCTTCGGAAGAAACATTCGGCTCCAGAATGGAACATCCTGGAGCAAAAGGACGTATATTCACAAACGAAGAATATGCCTCCGGTACCCCTGTTATAATAGTTGGGGCTGGAGAATCCAGACAATTAGGTGGAAAAATACAGTTCTATGATGGAAAAGAATATACAGTTATTGCAGAGGGCGGACTATTCCGAGAAATTCCCTACTGCTTGGTTTCTCCTGACTCTGTTGTAGATTCTGTTTCCATAAAATTAGAAAAGCCCTTATCCTACGAGCAGTACACCGAGCTGAAAAACGCCTTTTCCTCCATCGAGGATCGCGTTTCCTTTTCTCGATACATTCCCTTCTACGACGAGGACTACTGGATGTACAACTCCGCCATGCTGGCGTCCCTGCTGATCGCTGTAGTGGCTGCCTTTAATCTGGTGGTGCTGTATCACTATGTGCTTGTCCGCCGGCAAAAATCCCTGGCAATTTTCCAGCTATGCGGCTGCACCAAGGGCAGAGCCATCCGGCTCTATGTGGCAGAAAGCCTGATGCTAACCGTGCCCTGCTACTGTCTGTCGGCGGTGCTGTACCACTTTGTGCTGCTGAAACCCTTCACCCGGATTTTCCCCTACATTGACACTGCCTACTCCCTGCGGCTGTACGCCACCGGCTTCGGCATCTTTGTCACTGTCTGCACCATTGCTATCTGGATCCTGTCCGCACGGATCGTTTCCAAGCATTCTATCGTGGAAAGAAAGGGGGGCGTGGTATGATACAGCTGCGTCTGGCACTTCGAGAGTGCAAAAAGGAGTGGCCCAAGCATATCCCCATGGTTCTGCAAATGGCATGCATTCTGTTTCTGACCATCGTCAGCGTCTCCACTGTAATTTACCGGTTCTCCTACTTCCTCCCCTTTGCAAATTACTGGAAGCATGATGGCTTCGTATTCTACGCCGACACGGTGCAAATGTACGAGGAGGATTTTTACCAGGAGATGACCGGGGTAACAGATGTGGCACTGTCCTATCGGTATACGGGTCTGAAGCTGAGTATTGATAATCCCTTGATCTATTCCGATAAATTGCTGGAACGCTACACACCGCCGCTAAAAAGCGGAAAGCTGGTGCTGTCCGATCCGGCGGATCCCCTGCCCAATGTGCTGGTGAACGAAAGCAGCGGCTACCGGGTGGGAGATGAGATCCGTTTTTATCAGATCCAATACGAATATACATACGACGACGAGGGCAATGTGACCGATTCCCGGGAAAAGGAACCCACAGAGTCGGATTACCAGTCCCTGCGGGTTTCCGGTGTCTATGGGGACAATACCAAGCTGCTGCTGATGAACGGCGGTGCCGTAGATTCCGAATTGGCGGATTACCGCACCATCTACAATGACATCTCCTCCCTGCAGAGCGGAGGCTGCACGATTCTGATGTCGGAGTCCGAAGCCAAGAAGTACTGGAACAACCAGGAGCACTACGCAGTGTTCGGCATCGGCATGGTGATGTATGAGGACGGTCTGGACAGCAGCGTGAAGCGTGCAAACCTGGAAGCCTTCACAGCCAAAAATGTCGGCCAGAACTGGACACTGAACAACAGGGATCTGTACAAGGACAGCCACACCTACTGCTTCCAGCAGGTGTACACCATGATGCCCTTTATGATCGGCATCCTGATCCTGTTCTTCCTGAGTATGATCAGCGTCAACAGTGTTTCTGCAGTGAGAAAGCTGCGCACCTACACCATCTACCGGGTCTGCGGCATGCCCTGGGGCAAATGTCTCAGCATCGCCGCATACAAAAGCCTGCTGATTACAGCGGCGGCAGGCATTCTCTGCGGACTGCTGATGCTGCTCAAGGAACGGTTCAATCTGTTCAGCAACTTCCTGGTTTCCTTCGGTTGGATGCAGGGGCTGTTCTGCCTGCTGTTCCTTCTGCTGAATATGGGCATCGCCGTCCTGATCAGCGCCGTGGTGCTGCGGCATGCACAAATCAACCAGCTGCTGCACGAAACATAAGACTATGCAAAACATCCCCCTGGCAGAATTTCTGTCAGGGGGATTGCTTTTTCACAGGTTTACGCAGATCCTGCGGAGTGGATGGGGCTATATAGGCAGTCATAGTCCCCTGCAAAATGCGAAGACAGCCTTGACAGGATCACCGGAAAGGCGTATAGTTAAGGCAATACCGCAAGGAGATTGCACGAAAGGAAGAACCCCCATGAAACGCCAATTACAGCCCCATCAGATCATCACCCAGAGCCTCACCGGCCCTTTTCAGAAAACCATCTGGAAGCCCTTTGTCAAAGCAGTGGATACCTATGCTCTGATCGCACCGGGAGACCGGATTGCCGTGTGCGTATCCGGTGGCAAGGACTCCATGCTGCTGGCAAAGCTGATGCAGCAATTACAGCGTGTCCGGCAAAACGACTTTACCCTGGAGTTTCTCACCATGGATCCTGGCTACGATCCGGCACATACCCAGCAGCTATTGGACAATGCAGCTCTGCTGGGCATCCCGGTGCAGGTGTTTGAGACGAATATTCTCCGGATCGTCAACAAGCAGGCGCAGCACCCCTGCTTTCTGTGCGCCCGCATGCGCCGGGGGCATCTGTACGCCAAAGCCCAGGCATTGGGCTGCAACAAGATCGCCCTGGGACATCACTTCAACGACGTAATCGAAACCACCCTGATGGGCATGCTGTACGGGGGACAGATCCAGGCCATGCTGCCTCGGCGCAGGAGCGACAACTACGATGGCATGGAACTGATCCGGCCCCTGTACTGCGTCCATGAGGAGGACATTTTAGCGTGGCGGGATGCAAATGCACTGCATTTTCTACAATGCGCATGCCGCTTCACCAGTCGCAGCCAGGAGGATGCCGCATACTCCCGCCGTGCCCGGGTGAAGGCGCTGATCGCCCATCTGAAAACCGAATCCCCGGAGGTGGAACGGAGCATTTTTCACAGCATCCACACGGTTCAGCTGGACTCCATGCCCGGCTATAAGTCCCGGGGCATAGCCCATAGCTTCCTGGAACGGCTGGAATGAAAATTTGAAAATGCAGTGCAATTTATGAACGAAATCCATTCATGCTGTTTCAGACATTCGATTGCCCCAGCAGCATGGACACAAAGCCCTGGGTATGGAACACATCCGTCCGATAGCTTGCCTCCGCCAGGGTGTCCAGATTTTCCATAGAGTATTCCACCTCCTGGGAAAAGATCTTTGCCTGCCGGATGATTTGCTCCAGGGACAATGTTCCGCTCTGGTTCCAGTCCGCCATACAGCAGACCCCCAGGATCAGAGTGGCAATGACGGTCAGCTGTGCCTTTGCCACCAGATCCCCGTCAAACACCGCCTTGAGAAAATACCGGTATGTATGGTACACCGCCCCATGCTCAAAAGCGTAGGCAAAGGGAGCCGCAGTCTCCCGAAAGGCATGCCCCTTGCAGAAAAGCACCTCCGGCTGTTCTGCAAGCTGCTCCAATCCCCGCTTCCAGGCGGTGTCCAGAATGTCCAGGCCGGTAATCAGCTCCAGTAAAGCCCGCCAATGGGCGGCATGATCCGGATCCTGTCGGCTCCGGACAGAGAGTGTGTTCAGCAGAGCCTTGCAATAGGCAGTATCCGAAAACTGCCGGATGTCCTGGTAAATCTGCTCCGGCTCGTCCAGATCCAGATCTTCCTGCAAGCCGTCTGCAAACACCAGGAACAGGGCAAGCCGTTCCGTCAGAGGCATGCTCCGGTTCTGCAGCAGCTGAAATGCAGTCTCCCTGGCGGCAAACAGGGCATCAAACACTGCCGGGTCATAGTCAAAATCGTTGTCCTCCTGGCTCTCCTCCGTGAGAAACGTATCCGGTGCCGGATCCGACAAAATCAGCCGGGCAGCCTCCTCACAGCACATGCCCACCCCTGCTTCGGTCAGCCCGCGAAACCAGGCGTAATACCGGGGATGCTCCCGGCAGATCTCTCCCAGCATATCCGCTCCAAGGATCTGCTGGATGCTGCAAAGATTCTGTGGATCCAGAAAGGGGCACTTCCCATCCACCTGTCCCATGCAGGTGCAGCCATCCTCCTCATACAAAGCCGCCCGGAGCCGATCCCCCAGTTCTCCCTCCATGTTGCGGTACGCCTGTGCAGTATCCGGGTCGATCTCAATCTCCCAGCCCACACAGCAGCAGTTATCCCGGCAGGCTGTGCCGGTACAGTGAAAATCGCGAAAATAATGCGGCATTCTGCGCATAGTTCCCACCTCAATCCAATTGTCGTGCTTTATCATGTTGATTATATCACATTTACGAGAGCTTGGCAATTATGCAGTGGTGTTTCCGGAAATGGACGGTTGGCAAAAAGGCTGAATTACATTATGTGTAAATCTCAGAATCGACGTAAGATCGGGAATTACTTATGCAAATCTTCAAAATGGATTGTGATAAGGAGGTCGTTATGTATTCATATACTTTAGCTAGGGAAATAAACAGTCAACTGTTCAAAGAAACTTGCGATAAAATAGAAAAATCGTTTCCTTTTGTTGAAAAGAAAAAACTACTGATTGATGTTGATGGATCACTGCTTCAGGATTACTTCATCAATGGTAAAAAGATTCGTGTACAAAATGATTGCGATGTATACTCTGTTTATGTGGACTCCGAAATTGATTTGAAGGATATATTTGTGTCACTAGTCTAGCGTCAAAGTCTTCCATTTCATTATTTGCAGCAAGCGGATATTTCAGAATCGCTACCAACCTTGCTTTCCGTGATAGCCTTTACAAGCAGGAAGTTCGCAGCGCACCTTCATCCGGCTTGGGCTTTCGCCCTCCGATCAGGAATGTATCTGCACAGAAAAAGCCCGCTGACCGAAATCAGCGGGCTTAAATTGTATGGACTTTTCATAGGTAATCTCAATCCATCTTTATTGGATAAATGCACTCGATGGGTTCCTCCGACAGCTTGAGATACATACCCCTTATACAGCCTTATTCAGTCCAACGGCTTCATTGTCGGGATTTTCGTGACCAGCCTTAGATAAGCTCCGCTTAGCGTCTATAAGTCCCGACCGGCACCTACTCATTTGAAGCTGGGGTAAGCTCAGTTACGCCTAATTCAGATAGCGGAAAATCTAATGGCGTAAGCCGTGGAGTAAGCTGGCGTAAGGTGGCTTCATTTTTTTGAAAACGAGCCGTGTGCTATACTGAAACTTACGACTAAAACAGTATAACACACGGCTTAACGAAACTCAATATTTTCCGTTCAGTTTACAAGCATTTCGATATTTCCATTCTAAAAATCTCTCTCGAAGCACTTGAACATCTTTCTCGGAATCCGTATGGAGATAGATATGATTGCGGATAAATAGCGTTTTGATTTCCGCTGCCATTTGCGAAGCATCCGCAGTTCTTTTAATAAGGTAGTAACCCAGCCGGTTACTTTGACAAATGTGGGCTTTCACGCTTTGCTCTCTTTTCTCCGTCACGGTTGCTCCGGCAATATCGACCGCACAATGTAATTCAGGGAGGTATGCAACAAGTCGCATTCCAAGCTCCGAGTCGCTATTGCTTTTGACCGTAATGCCGTTCTGTGCTCCATACATCATTATCAGCATCTGCGGGAGAGCCTGTTGAAACTCCGCTTCACATTGAGGGCAACCCTTTTGCTCAATAGTTCTATCTGTGATTTTGGCACGGTAAGAGTGTCCTGCTCCGCATTTCCACCAAACGACCTTCATTGAGTTTCTCGATACATTGCTCGGTGTCCACTTGGAGTTCTTTTCATAGTCCCATTCTGAGAGCAAGTGAGGATCAGTTGTTCCAAGATCATTATAGCCTTGCAGAACGGCTCTCTCAGCACAAACAGGACACATACCGCCTTTGACCCGTGCTTTGACGACGGCTTTCCATTCATAGCCGCAGGTACGGCATTTCCACCAAACATTCTTTGTTGACTTCTCATTGACTGCATCGGGAGTCAACGGCAGATTCTTTTCCGACCACTCTGCGGCAAGGGATGGGTACTTTGTTTTTAAGTCATTAAATCCTTTGAGTAGCTTAATCCCACTACAATAGGGACACTGACTTCCTCCGGCACGGGTTGAAATCAATGTGTTCCATTCGTGACCCAAGTGACATTTCCACCAAACTTTAATATTCTTGAAAGCCGTAACCTGATCCGGCGTCAGTGGAAGGTTGCGCTCTGACCACTCCTTAGCGATTTCAGGGAAACGGCTTGCCAAGTCGTTGAAGCCCGGTAGTACAAAGTTGTGTGAGCAGTAGGGACAACCTGTGCCGTTCACCGTCCGGCTTTTCACAGATGCCGTCCATTCGTGTCCGAGCTTGCACCGCCATATTACCTTCCTGTGCGTAGCCGCTGTAATCATCGACGGTCTTAGCGGCTCATTCTTGGGCGACCATTCCTTCGCAAGCTCAGGGAACTTACTCTCAAAGTCGTTATAACCTCGAAGCACCCTCGCTCCCGAACATATTGGACATTGCTCGCCTGCGGAGCGAGCTTTAATGCTTGTCTGCCATTCGTGACCGCAAGCCCCTTTCCACCACACAGTTTTATTAGACCCAAAGGTCACTGTATCAGGAGTCAACGGAAAGTTCTTTTCTGACCACTCTGATACAAGATGCGGTCGCATCCTGCTTAAACTATTCTCCATATCTGAACGCTCCATTTCTCATTACTGCTTATAGTATAATTTCCATCCTCAGTTTTGAGAAATGTGCGAAAAAGAGAAAGCACTCTGCGAATTACTCACAGAGTGCTTTCCCTTCAAGTTTCCAGCTTGGTTGTCATATAGTCATCAAAGGCGGTGATCTCTTTCTTTTTCAGAGCGTCGGTCACATCAACATAGATATTCATCGTCGTCGATACATCAGCGTGTCCTAAGATGCTCTGAATGAATTTAAGGTTTGCTCCCGACTCACATAGCCTTGTTGCGAATGTGTGCCGGAGAATGTGGCAACTGAACTGTGGCAGAAGAACCGGATCAGAGTCTGCTCCATATTTTTCGAGGATTTCATCATTACAATCTCGCATCATACGGCGGAGTGCTTTGTTGAGGTTTCCCTGATTTTGAACATCCCCGTAACGGTTGACAAAAATAAAGTCGTCATATTGTGACTTTTTCTACCGTCAAGTTCCCAGTATGTATCTGCGGTATGGGGTTGCTCCCACACCGCAGACGGATTATCTTTCCGGCTCATTTTTGCGCTTTGCGCTTCTCTGAACCGGAATGGAGAGCAGCTCTCTTGTACGCTCTCCAAGCTGTTTTTCAATGGCTGTCAGCCGCTGCTCCGGCAAATTGAGGGACGGATGACGGGTGAATTTGAAGTCCACCATTCGCCGCAGCTGCGCTTTCTGCTTTGCACCCATTACCTCTTTACACACATCCTCATAGGAAATGCGGTAAGGATTGGAACGGGTCTTTGCGTACGCACGCAGGTTCTTGAAATCATCCGGCATTGCATAGTTGAACAGCGACAAGCCGTTATCGAAGATGGGCGCCGGAGCTATAATTTCGCCCGTGTGATTGTTCCGCAGCAAGCCGAAGTTGCCGAAGTGTCTGTCCTCGTTGTAAATCAGGGCATCGAAAACCAGCATACTGCAAAGCTGCTCGTAGAACTCGTCGCCCAAGGTCTTGTAATAATCAAGACAGGCTTTCAGCGTCGTCTTGCAGAGAATACGCCCGATAGGGACGAAAGAGGTATCAATATCCGTGAACAGCCGGCACTTGGAGGCAAGGATACCTTTCCAGTTTTCCAAGTCGTACTGTACGCAGCCGATGCCCATTTTGTCTGCGATCTGACAGGCATAATACTCGCTGTACGGCTCGTTTCCGGTGTTCGCAGCGCCCTCCGTGCCGCCCTTATACAGATAGATGCCGTCATCCTCCACGAACCGCCAAGCCTTCCGCAGCATACCGTTGGTAGTCAGCTCCGGCGAGGTGGAGAATGCCTCCCGGCTGCCGCCCACACCGGTATAAGCCACCAGCGACAGCGCTTCGGAGAAGCGGTTTTCATAGAGGTTATAATCGGCATACTTGCCGTCAAAGTCGGCGGGGACGACCCAATAGCTGTCGTTGAGGGACAGCCCCATACAGACATCAATGATGCCCTTCGTGTTGTTTACGCTCAGCCCCAGCGTCTTTAAGATCTCGTCTACAAACTGCCGGTTCTTCGGGATCACCCGTCGTTCCAGCCACTTCACAACGCCCTCGTTTGTCAGCTCCAAGTCGAGGGGAAACAGCTTTTGCTTTTCCGTTTCGGTGTGAAGAATTGTCGCCTGCAAGCCCTCCAAGCCTCTTTCCTCCAGCGTGAAGGTCAGCAGGGTTTCATCATAAAGGCGCAGGCTATATACTTTTTCCATTGTGCTGCTCCTTTCCTCAAGCATTACGGACACATCCTTGTCAAGCGCTTCTGCGATCTTGATCATCAGGTCAAGGGAAAGATTTTGTGTTCCTTTTTCGATGCGGCAGATGTTGGAACGCTGGGTTCCGATGCGCTTTGCAAGCTGCTCCTGCGACAATCCTTTTTCCAGTCTTGCCTGCGTCAGCTTCTGCACGATGCTCTGCCTTGCCGCCAACAGTTCCTTTTCGGTCATACAAAACCCTCCCTTCCGATCCATTATAATGTTATCATATATGATAACGATTGTCAAGGGGTTCGGCTATCTTTCCAAGTCCCTCGGTTTCTTTTCGGGCGGTTCTTCACCCTCATCGGGTTCACCGCCAACGATCTCGTTCTCACGCTTATCCACATTGAGCAGGGCGTTGAGTTCATTCAGCCGGTCGGTCTTGGCTTTCAATTCTTCCTCCTGCGGGAACGGTCTTTCCACATCGACCTTCGCAGTTTCAAACTGCTTTTTGAGGTTATCAAGCTCCATTTCGTTCATCTCCAAACGCTTTGGAAGCCCCTCCAGCGCATTATCCAAGCGGGTGATATTACCGAAGGTGTCCGTGCCGAGGGTTACGGGATAGCCAAGCTCACCCTTGAGCCGCACTTTGTATTCTCTTGCTTCAAAGTACAGCTCCATCGTAAAGCCACGGTACTCACCGAGGGGAATGGGGTCGGGATTTGTCATTGCCTTACACGCCTCCAAGATAGCGTTGCCGGCATCCGCTTTCTCTGAATAGAAAGCACCCTTGACCGTCATACCAATAAAGGTTTCATCAGACGGCTTCGGGTGCTCTGCCACTCTTTCAATATCGGATTTTAAGCCCGCAATTACATCAGCCCGCCGTGCGATCTCCTGCGGATAGAACTTGATGATCTTATCCTCCAAAGCATATTTTTCGGAAAGGAAACTGGACTTTAAGAGCCGCAATTTCTGCACCTGAATGTCCAAGTCCATCTTCTCTTTGATGTGGGGATTGCCGGTCGCCAGCATCTTGATCTCAGCATAGGACAGTGCGGTTTCGTCAATATCCTCGCAGGATCGCACCGGCGATTTACTGGTCATTATCTGCGAAGCGAACTTCTGCTTGCCCTCCACGAGCTGATACAAATAGGCATCAAAGGTTTCCTCCGTTACGAAACGGTAGATGTGAACCTCTGCATTTTCGTTGCCTTGCCGGATACTTCTACCGAGCCGCTGTTCCAAGTCAGAGGGTCGCCACGGGCAATCGAGATCGGAGGATGCGGCAAGTTTGTTCTGCACATTCGTACCGGCTCCCATCTTCTGCGTACTGCCCATCAGGATGCGGACATCCCCTCGGCGCACCTTCTTGAACAGCTCCAGCTTCTTTGCTTCGGTATCCGCTTCGTGGATGAACTTTATCTCATCGGCGGGTACGCCACGGGCAATCAGCTTCTGCCGGATGTCATCATAAACATTGAAAGAGCCGTCGTTTTTCGGCGTAGAAAGGTCGCAGAAGAATAGCTGGGTCAGCCGCTTTTCACTGCCACGCTCCCAAGTTTCAAACATAGCGTCCACGCAGGCGTTGAGCTTGCTGTCCTCAAAATCAGGGAGCAACGGATTGATAAGCCGCTGATCAAGAGCCAGCTTTCTGCCGTCGTTGGTGATCTTGAGCATATTATCTTCCTTGGCATCAACCATACCGTTTCGTACCCTTTCGGCTCTCTCCGCAAGCTCGGCTACCATCTGCTTTTGGATTTCAGAGGGCTTCACCGAGATATTGTGAAAGACCGCTTTCGGCACTGGCAGGTCAAGCATATCCGCTGTTTTGATGTCTGCGATTTCCTTAAACATCGCCATCAGCTCCGGTAAATTGTAGAAGCGGGCAAAGCGTGTTTTGGCTCGGTATCCCGTTCCTTCGGGTGTTAGTTCTACTGCCGTAATGGTTTCTCCGAAAGTGGAAGCCCAGGCATCGAAGTGCTGCAAGTTGTTCTGAACAAGGGTGTTGTACTGCAAGTACCGCTGAATGGTGTAAAGCTCGACCATTGAATTGGAGATCGGCGTTCCTGTCGCAAACACTGTCCCACGCCCTCCGGTCAACTCGTCCAAGTACCTGCATTTCATAAAGAGGTCGCTGGATTTCATCGCTTCGGTTTGGGCGATGCCGCCTACATTCCGCATCTTAGTAAAGAGGAACAGATTCTTATAGTAGTGGCTCTCATCAATGAAAAGTCTGTCCACACCCAACTCCTCAAAGGTCACTGTATCATCCTTTTTGGATTGGTCGTTGAGCTTATCGAGCTTCTGCTTGACAGATTTCTTTGTGCGCTCCAGTTGTTTTACGGAGAAGTTATCTCCACGGTTCTTTTTCAATTCCGCAATGCCCTCCGTTACCTCATCAAGCTGCTGTTCGAGGATCGCCCGCTGCCGTTCAATGGACATCGGTATTTTCTCGAACTGCGAATGCCCGATAATGATGGCATCGTAATCGCCGGTGGCAATTCTGCCGCAGAACTTTTTGCGGTTCTTGGTTTCAAAGTCTTTCTTCGTTGCCACCAAAATGTTGGCTGAGGGATAGAGCTGTAAAAACTCCGATGCCCACTGCTCAGTGAGGTGGTTGGGTACGACAAACAGGGATTTACTGCGCAATCCGAGCCGTTTGGACTCCATCGCCGCCGAAACCATCTCGAAGGATAGCGATAGGTAATCCTTTGGGCGGGATATGCAGCCGCAGGCTGCATATCCGTTCCTCCGGATTTTCCCCCGCTCCAAACCGTGCGTGACAGTTTCCCATCACACGGCTTTCCATCGTCAGCACTTTTTATGACAATCTATACATCAAACAGATTTGCCCTTTAGAAAACGAGTTCCAGCATTTCTGCCATCACACGAAGTTTATTGAGCTTTGCCAACTGCTTTTTATCCGGGTTCAGCACTTTTAGGTATTTTCGGATGGTGCGCTCATTACTGGAATGAATGATAATGTGAACCACATCGGAGACAATAATCAGGTTTTGGTAGCTGTCATTGCCCCCAAGCACCAACGGCTTTTTGTGGTGACAGTCCACTTGATTTGCTTCCAGTTCCACACCGGAGACGGCACATTTTCCTTTCTGTGCAACATAGAGCGCAATGCGGTTATCGTTGTATTCCACACTTTGCTTACCGCATGGATTGTTCATCAGATGATAGAGTACTGCCATATTGATACCGGCAAGATTCTTATGAATCTCAACCCGTCCTTCTGGCGTGTACTTGTTTACCCGACTTTTCTTATCCATAGGTACTCTATGCTGAACATAGGCAATCGGGACGATGGCATGACCATTCAGATAACGCACCTCCCGGCTTGTGCCGTATTTCTCCTTGATATACCTGTTTGTGATTTGACATTTCTTTTGCAGTCTGTGCTTCAATCTGTTGTAAAGGCTCTTTTTGACATCGAAAGCGATTTTGTGAAAGTCAATATTCACATGGGTTGCAATGCTGTAATAGTTATGAACGCCCATGACATAGGAGTTGTATTTCTGTATCAGACGATATTCCATTCCTGGGTCATAGGTCTGCCGTATCTGCCCAATAATTTCCTTGCTTTTCTCCCGGATTTTCTGCAATGCTTTATCCTTGATATGCGCTTCTACTACATACCTTGGTTGTCCATCTGGCTTCTTTCCTTTTGTTCGAACTTTCAGCTTAAAGCCAAGAAATTCAGAATAATGGCGTTTCAGATTTACGATTTTCGATTTCTCCGGGCTGGTTTCCAGTCCCAGACGTTCCAAAAGCCATTGTTTCGTTGCCTCGAACAGCTTGACTGCATCTGACCGCTTTTTACAGAAGATTTTGAAATCATCTGCATAGCGGACAACATAGCACTCTTTCAGATTCGTGTAGTTGCGCAGGGTTCGGATGGTACTGCTTTTATCAGGGGTTCCATTCGCATAGATTCTGTGTACATAGTTCCTTTGGGTAGGCATTTCTTCCCACTGGCTGACAATCCACCAATCCAGTTCATTCAGGACGATGTTTGACAACAGTGGGGAAATGATACCGCCCTGTGGCGTACCCTTTTCGGGAAAACCGATTCCAGCCACTTCTGCCTTTAGCATGGCAGAAATGATAGACAGCAGCTTTTTATCCCTAATTCCGAGTGTCCACATCTGCTTCAGCAGTTTTCCGTGGTTCACATTGTCAAAGAAAGACTTGATATCTATATCAATGACATAGTGGCAACCTACGTTCTGTATCATTCTCTCCGCTTGGGCAATGGCATTTTCTGCACTGTGGTTTGGTCTGAAACCATTGCTTCGCTTGAAGAATTTTGCTTCACAGATAGGTTCTAATACTTGCAGAATACATTGCTGAATGAGCCTGTCCATAATCGTGGGTATTCCAAGGGGGCGGGTTTTCCCGTTGTCCTTTGGTATCTCAACTCTGCGGACAGCATTAGGAATATACCAGTCCAGCTTGCGCTGAACATGGGCAACTAAGGCATTTTCGTTCCACTTGTTCAAATCGCTTATTGTTTTATTATCCACACCCGCCGTCCGACTGCCGCTGCTCTTTCGGATATTTCTGTAGGCCAGCTTGATGTTTTTAGGGCGTTTTATTAGTTCCACCAGATTGCAGAACCGTTGCCCCTTGACACTTGCGGCATACAATTCGTCAAGAGCGAGCTGCATATCGTAGTATTCGGAGTTGCGGATTTTCTGTTTCTTTAAGGGTTTCTTCTTGTTTGCCAAAGTCAGGTACTTTCCTTTCTTTCGAGAGGATTTCGCTTTTCTTAGTCATACTCGAACCTTTGTGTCTGTATAGTTTTCAATTTATTGATTGCTGACGACTAATGGCCATCCCTCCACCGTATTTCTACGGCTTCAACGGTACTGTGCCATCTCTCTCAACTGGATAAAGGATTGTTATACGCAATACGCTTTCCAATCCAACACCTCATAGCCTGTAACCGGCTCCGTGTTCCAGCCTTTCCACGTTCCAATATTCCTATCTGTACATATCTGCCCTTAGGTGTCCCTCTGAGCCTGTATGCTGGGCGGTGCCTATAACACCGCAAGGACTTTCATAGTAAAAATTCTTACTCATCCTCACATACTTCCGTAATCGGAAAGGAGCATTTCTGCTCCTGCGCCTTTTAGACCCGTACATTCGGGATTTCGTCAGTCATCCATGACATTCTGACCATAGGCAGTTTATAGACCTCCGGCGTATCATGCACATATCCCACCTCTGGGACACTTTCCACGGCATAATCCGTTTGGGTGCATTTCCGCCGACTTTAGCGAGCGTTATACCGTAGCCCTTGTTACAGAGGACTGCCGCATATCGCAGTTTATAAGGTAGGCGTTTCAGGGCGTTACCCCATCATTCCACCTATCGGAATATTAGTTCTCCAAGTCTTTTCAGGGACTCCTTTCAAATCCCGATTCTATTGTTAGCTGACTTGTGCGTAACCTTTTCAGTTACGAACGTGTCGCACTTTTCCCCGCGCCCACGGCGTGTGCAAGCAGCGTATTGCCGCCGTATAGGATGTGCGCCACCGCATTTCTTTGGTGTTCCCGAAGCTCGATTTCCGGGTTCATACCACTGAAAACGATGTGGCTTCCATCGTACTCACGGGGACGCAGGCTATTGAATTTATCGTTGTAAAGGCGGCAGAGCCGTTCTCTGCGCTCAGGGTCAGACCAGACCCAATCCTGAAAGCCCTGCTTAATCAGCTCCTGCTTTGCCTGTGCGATTGCCGTTTCCTTCTTGTTCAGAATGGCTTTCTTTTTGCCGTCTGCGTCCTCTACATAGTCGAAGATGCGGACATCCTTCAGGTTCAGTGTTTCCTCGATGATCTTATAGGCGTTGATGCGCCCCGTACCGTAGGTACTGTATGCCTTCACATTGCTGCGGTCATAGGACTTACCCTCAATATTCCACTCGCCGGTATAGGCAGAGAAATGAACCTTGATGTTCCACTGTGCGTACCTCGGTGTTCCCAAGAACTCAAACATAAACTGTTCGACAATTTCGGTCGGCAGCCAAGTAGCACCAAGCCGAACAGCGATCTCGCTGGCGGTCAGGTCTTTCGGCTGTACCCGTTCCAGTGCTTCCACATTGACGGTGTAATCTTCGGGGTAAAGCTCCGCCGACTTTCGGGCGAGTACCAGCTTTTCCCGGACATTGCCGGAGAGGTATTCGTCTGCCATCAGATACTTTGCCTGCGTGGAATTGCCGTACCCGTGCATTGGATTCAGAAAGATAACGCCCTTTAAGTCTGCAAAGATTTCTTCCTCGGTCTTGCCGGTCAGCTCGCACATATAATCCATATCCACACGGGCTTTTTCGCCCATAGAAACGGCAAGTGCTTCACTGGCGGTATCTACGGAAGTGACCGGGGTATGTGGTTTGATGGTTCGCTTGTAGAATATATCCGCCTTGCGTTCAAGCTGCCCTTCATCGCCCAAGACCTCAAGAGCCGAGAGCAAAGAAAAGGAACTGTCCTGCGAAAATGCGGAGATGTTGGCACGGCTGTTTATAAGTCCGTACTGCTTGGAAAAGGTATCATAAAGAGCGTTTAATCGCTCCTGCTCCGCTTTGATTTCCGAGTCGGGGTAATCCTCTGTCTGCAATTCGATCAGCTTTCTGACCGAATCACGGATGCGGATCATACCCTTTATGCGGTTCTCTGCGGTAGCGGATACCTCCACCGGAGCCATACGGCTGTTTTCTCGGAAGTAGATTTTATCGTCCAGCACCGTATAGGAGAAGTTGCGAACGGTGGGATCTGCGGGAATGGAATTGTCCTCCTCTGCAAGCTCATCCTCCACCTCATATGCGGTCAGCTCACCGTGAATATTGGAAACGGCTTCGCTGAGCTGTTCGGCAAGGTCTGCCCCCTCGTAAGGGACGCAGGTGGCTTCGGGACCGAAACGCCCCGACACCATTTTCATCTCTCCGAGTATCATTTCGGGATGCTCAACAAAGTACCTGTTCATCAGGATACCGTTTTCATCTGTGCCGAGCTGTACCCAATCCGGCTCTATATCCACAATGCGGTCACGCTTTTGCAGAATAAGAATGTCCGAAACGACTTCCGTCCCGGCATTTCCCTTAAAGGTGTTGTTCGGCAAACGGATAGCACCAAGCAGGTCAGCTCGCTGAGCAATATACTTACGGACAGCGGAGTTTTCCTTGTCCATTGTGCCTTTGCTCGTAATGAGCACCATTACGCCGCCCGGACGGAGCTTGTCCAAGGATTTGGCGAAGAAGTAGTCGTGGATGAGGAACTTGTGCTTGTCGTAACGCTTGTCAGGGACTTTGAAATCCCCGAAGGGTACATTCCCCACAACGGCATCAAAGAAGCTGTCGGGGAGGTTGGTTTCCTCAAAGCCCTGTGCGGCGATAGAGGACTTTTGATATAACTGCTGTGCGATGCCGGCAGAAATTGTGTCCAGTTCTACACCGTAAATCTTGCTTTCCTTCATTTCTTCGGGAAGCATACCGATAAAATGCCCGATGCCGCAGGACGGTTCCAAGATGTTGCCCTCACGGAATCCAAGCTGTTTCATCACCTTATACACGGCATTGATAACCGTTGGCGGCGTGTAGAAAGCGGTCAGAGTGCTTTCTCTTGCGGAAGCGTATTCCTCCGGCGTCAGGATGTTTTTCAGCATCCCGAACTCTGTCTGCCAAGAACCGGCTCTCTCATCAAAGGCTTCGGGAATACCGCCCCAGCCCACATATTTAGAGAGAATGATCTGCTCGTCCGGTGTGGCGAAGCGGTTTTCTTCCTGACATTTTTTCAGAACGGTGATCGCCGCATAGTTGCGGTGGAAACGCTCCTTTTTGTTGACCTCCTCGACCTCGTGAGAAGCAAGGTCAAAGGTATGACGGTCTGCCATTGGGATTTCGGGATGAATATCAAAGGTCTGCACCCGGCTTTTCTTCGGATGCTCCCAAACAGGGGTAAGAGGTGCTTCCACCTGTGCAAGTTCTTCCTCGGAGAGATAAATAGGAATGGAGGAACGGTATATCTTAATAACGCTTCCAAAGTTCTTTCGCAGTGCGTCGGCAGTGCTTTTTGCGAGGTTGGTGCGGTTATCTACGATATTCAATAGGATACCGTCGATTCGCAGGCTCGGATTGATGTACTGCCTGACCTTTCCAATGGTCTGCATCAGTTGGGTCATTCCCTTTGCCGGAAGATATTGCGCCTGCACGGGAATGATTACGCTATCTGCCGCCGCCAAAGCATTCAGAGTGACCATACCGAGCGAAGGCATACAGTCAATCAGTACATAGTCATAATTGTCTTTGACCTTGCTCAGATAGCTTCTCAGAATGGTTTCACGGCTCATTGCGGTCACAAGCATCATTTCCATAGCAGACAGCTCGATGTTGGCAGGGAGCAGATCGACATTTTCCTCGTGATGCAGAATGCCGCTTCGTGGGTCTGTATGATCTTCACGGATAACCCCGGATAGCTTATCGGTAATGGTCGTCGTAAGACTGTCATTATCTCGCCACCCAAGGCAAGTTGTGAGGTCGCCCTGCGGGTCGGCATCTACAAGGAGTACCTTCTTGCCGAGTCGTGCAAGCCCGACACCCAAATTGACCGTTGTGGTCGTTTTGCCTGTGCCGCCTTTCTGATTGCAGATAGCAATGGTTTTACAGTTTGGCATTTCGCTTTTCCTCCTTCTTATTAGATTTGGATCGCTTGATCCACCAAAACACAGGAAGCGGAGTCCTGTGCTTTGGTGGTCGCATTTAACTCGATCTCATCCCCCAAATGCGTAAAAGGAAATCAACAGGCGTTCGGCTGCTGACCGAACTCATAGGAATCTCACCTCTGCCGGGTACTCCGCCAGCCCCATAGGGAAGTATCATTGTCCCTGAATCGTTTCATCGCCTTATCCGCAGCAAGCGGATATTTCAGAATGGTTCGGAATCGCTACCAACCTTGCTTTCCGTGATAACCCTTGTGGGCAGGAAGTTCGTGGCGCACCTTCATCCGGCTGGGGCTTTCACCCCCGATCAGGAATGTACCTGTTGAATGTCTATTCGATTTTCAAGGTTCGTGAGGTTTTTGCCCTCACTAACCAACTGGGAAATTTTTTTCGATTTGTACGAAGTTTTTTTGAGATTTTTCAAAAAATTTTTTTCGACCACCTTTCAGGGATAAAAAAAGCCCCTATCACATCTCAGAGATGTAATAGGGGCAGAAATAGGAAAAGCCCGCTGACCGAAATCAGCGGGCTTAAATCATATGAAATTATCGTATGCTATCGGAACTTGTCTGCAATCGCAAAATTCCAAACGCATTTTTGGCGTAAGCTCGGAGTAAATTGGCGTAAGTTGTGGCGTAAGCACCGACAATTTTAGGTCAATCAATAGAGCTTTGCGCCTGCCGGAATGTGAGGATCGACCATCAGCAAATGCAACTTTTCTTCACCGTTTTCGTGATGCACGGCGGAGATGAGCATACCGCAGGAATCAATGCCCATCATCGGGCGAGGCGGCAGGTTGGTGATGGCGATGCAGGTCTTTCCAACCAGTTCTTCCGGCTCATAATAGTCGTGAATACCACTCAAAATGACCCGATCTACGCCAGTTCCGTCGTCCAAAACGAACTTTAAGAGCTTTTTGGACTTCTTCACGGCTTCGCATTCCTTGACCTTTACGGCACGGAAATCGCTCTTGGAGAAGGTGTCAAAATCGACCTGATCAGCAAACAAAGGCTCAATCTGAACATTAGAAAAATCAATTTTTTCTTCCACAACGGGAGCCGTCTGAGCAGCCTCCGCAGGAGCCGAAACTTCCTTGGAAACCTTCTTGTCAGAGTCCAACGGCTTCATTGTGGGGAACAACAGAACATCCCGGATGGATGCGCTGTCAGTCAGCAGCATCACCAGACGATCCAAGCCAAAGCCCAATCCACCGGTGGGAGGCATACCATATTCCAGTGCGGTAACGAAATCCTCATCCACGGTAGCATTGTTGTTGCCCTGGGCACGCTTCGCAGCAACCTGCCGCTCAAAACGCTCCCGCTGATCGATAGGATCGTTCAACTCAGAGAATGCGTTGCCCATTTCACGAGCGTAGATGAAATACTCGAACCGTTCGGTAAATGCAGGATCAGTGGGCTTCCGCTTTGCCAGGGGAGAATTCTCCACCGGATAATCGTAGATGATGGTGGGCTGAATCAGCTTTTCTTCCACAAATGCATCAAAGAAGGCGATCAGCACATGCCCCTTGGTGGCAGCATCTCCTTCGTCCACTTCCACGCCCTTTTCCTTTGCCACGGCACGTGCCTGTTCATCCGTTGCCCAATCGTTGTAATCCACACCGGCATACTTCTTCACAGCCTCCACCATGGTCAGACGCTCCCAGAGCCTGCCCATGTCGATCTCCACACCCTGGTAGGTGATCACATCACTGCCGCATACCTTCCGGGCAATGGTCCGGTACATATCCTCGATCAGATTCATCATGCCAATATAGTCGGTGTAAGCCTGGTACATTTCAATGGAGGTGAACTCCGGGTTGTGGGAGGTGTCCATGCCCTCGTTCCGGAAGATCCGCCCTACCTCGTATACCTTTTCAAAGCCGCCCACGATCAGTCGCTTCAGATACAATTCGGTCTCGATCCGCAGATACATATCCAGATCCAGGGCATTGTGGTGCGTAATAAAGGGACGTGCGGATGCGCCAATCTCCAGCGTATGCAGCACCGGCGTATCTACCTCCAGATAGCCCAGATTGTCCAGGTAGCTGCGAACCTCCCGCAGGATCTGGCTGCGCTTGAGGAAGGTGTCCTTTACGTCCGGGTTGACGATCAGATCCACATACCGCTGCCGGTAGCGGATATCCTGATCCTTCAGACCATGCCATTTTTCCGGCAGGGGCAGCAGGGACTTGGACAACAGTACAATGGATTTGGCATGTATGGAAATTTCGCCCTTGCGGGTACGGAACACAAAGCCCTCTACGCCCACAATGTCACCGATATCCCACTTTTTAAAGTCAGCAAAGGCTTCTTTACCAATCTCATTCATCCGCACATAGACCTGGATCCGGTCAGAACCGTCCCGCACATCGATAAAATTCGCCTTGCCCATGTCACGCCAGCTCATAATTCTGCCGGCAATGTGCACGATCTTTTCCTTCTGGGCCTCCAGCAACGCATTGAGCTTTTCCTCATCGCCGGCAGCCTCAGCGATCATCCGGGCTTCCTCTTTTTCAAAGGCAGCCTTCAATTCTGCATTGTGGGCATCCACCGGATATTTCGTGATCTCGTAAGGATTCTCATGCTTGACCTTTAATTCATCCAGCTTTTCCAGGCGAACCTTCTTTAAAATATGGACATCCTGCACTGCTTCTTCCAATGCAGCGCTGTTTTCTACTTCACTCATGCAACTTTGCGGCAGCTCGGCGGCTCCGCACACTCCTTTCTGTTACTTGGAAATTGCTACAACCTCGAACTCCAGCTCACCGGCGGGTGCCTCTACCAGGAAGGTATCGCCCACACGCTTTTTCAGCGCCGATTTGCCGATGGGAGATTCGTCGGAGATCTTGCCCTCCTTGAAGTTTGCCTCGTTGGTGCCTACGATCTGGAGCCGCTCGATCTTGTCCGTGCCAACCCGGCGAATCTCAATGATGGAGCCCATACCGATCTCGTCCACGGAAATGTTATCATCTTCCACGATCTCCGCATTTTCCAGGGTGATTTGCAGCTCGGCAATTTCCGCTTCCAGGATGCCCTGTTCGTTTTTTGCCTCATCGTACTCTGCATTCTCGGACAAGTCGCCGAAGGAACGTGCCTCTTTCAGTTTCTGTGCTACTTCCGCACGGCGCACGGTAATCAGATAGCTTAGCTTCTGTTCCAGCTTTTCGTAACCCTCACGGGACATCTGCTTCTTTGCCATAGTAACAACTCCTCATTCACTTCAATATCAGGTTACACCTATACAATATATTAGTATATCAGATTTTTGACGCCTTGTCAATAAAAAGCGAAAGATCTCCGTTTTAAAACATTAAATCAAGTATACTAATTTTAAGAAAAATGAGGGCTTTATACAATACAAGTCCGGTCTATGTATCAAACATTGGAACTGTAAAAGGTTAAGTTAAGGCAACGCCGCATAAGCTTTGTCCGATGTTGCCCTAAGTACAATCGTAATCATATAAGCTGCTATACCAATCAAAGTGATCGTGAACCCGAGGTTCATGTTTTTCTCTAAGATATCTGGAGAAATGACTTCGATGAACTTATCCGTTATAATCAATGAATCCTCTTCGGATTTCAGAGTTTTGGTATTAATAATGCTTGCATCATATTTGCTTGCATCGCAAACGATTCCACGAAATTCAACTTTTTCATTGGAATATTCATCATAAGATGAACTATCATTTTCTTCAGTACGATTATAAAACTTAGCGAAAATCTCTTTGTATTGCAAAGGAACTTTTATTGTAACACACTCGTCACCAATTATACACCAATAAATATCTTCAGCATTTTTATCCATACCGGTATTTGATATACCACATATTTTATTTGTTGAACCACAGAAATAAGTGCCGTTTGGAGAGCTTGAGACCGTATTCATCGCCCCTGCACTGTTGATCTTTACTGAAGTGTTCAGACCGTTACACATTATAATGATTCCGGCAACAACCCCGACTACTCCCAATAGACGTATAACATTTATCAATGGGCTCATCCGGATTCTCTTCATTTCACTTTTTAACAGAGGATCATTGTCTATCAAACTATATTCAGCAATCACTTCGTTGGAAAGAGACTCGTCCTTTTTTAATTCGTTGATAATAAAAAAAGCATGAAAGGTCGGGTATCCGTAGAGCGAGTTGATTTTCTTTTCAATAACACATTGCTTTATGCGCAGACCATAAATCATGAAGGCGATTATAAATGCAGCGGCTGTATTATAATCTATTATTTTAAAAGCAAATGCCATTGCAAAGGCTGATAAATTGAGTGCTGAGCATATAGCACATGATACAGTATCTCGTTTCATGCTCGTAAGTACCGCTTTCACTATAATAACAATCAGCGTTATGAAAGGCAATGCATAGAACGACGATATTAGTTCCATAAGCAAGCTTGAAAACAAATAAACGTCGGTAATCAACTGGAGAATTATAAGGACTTTACTTTTGCTTTTTATTTTTTTCAATCCAAAACAAATTGATTGGATCATGTCTTCCTGGGCTTTATCGAGCATATACTCCTCCGCTTATAAGCTGTAGGGCAACACTGCGCAAAGCCTTCGGCGCGCTTTGCACAGTCCGCCTCCGAAATCCGTGCTTTGTTCAAAACGCAAGGAAGCAATCCGGCGATTCATTGAACTTTTTTGTCCATTTAATTGAGAATGGAGCAGCTACGCAGGATAATCCCCCCGGTCAGTCACCAAAGTGTAGCCGATGGACTCCATCCGCTTTTGGAGACAGGAACGGCACTGGGCGCTTTCCTCCCCGGTGCAGATCTTGTTGTCGTACAGAGAATATTTCTTCCGCACCGCCACCGGAGAAAGATTCGGCATCACCACATTGGCACCAGCCAGAATCCCAAGCTCCCGCCCTCGGGGATCAATCGTACCCAGCGCCGTGGTGGCAGGCAGCAGCACCTGCTTCTGCTGGATCCGGATCAGGCTCAGCAGAAACAGGGTCAATTCCAGAGTCCCCTGGGGCTTATTATGAAAAGGGGTGTCCCCATGGGGAATGAAGGGGCCGATACCTACCATTTGCGGTTGCAACCGCCGGATAAACAGCAAGTCCTCTGCCAGGGTTTCCGGAGTCTGCCCGGGGGATCCCACCATAAAGCCGCAGCCGGTCTGGAAACCCAGTTCCTTGAGCGTTTCCAGGCATTTGATCCGATGCTCCAGGGAAAGAGGCTCCGGATGCAAAACACGGTAATGTGCCGGATCCGCCGTTTCATGCCGCAGCAGATACCGGTCAGCCCCGGCCTGTCGGAATGCTGCATAATCCGCCCGACACCGCTCCCCGATGGACAGGGTCAGAGCGCAGTCCGGATAGGCACCTTTGATCTGCCGGATTATGTGTACCATCCGCTCCCTGGTGAAATAAGCGTCCTCTCCCCCTTGCAGTACAAAGGTGCGGAAGCCGAGGGCATACCCCTCCCGACAGCAATCCAGGATCTCCTCCTCCGTCAGTCGGTAGCGCTCCGCCTTGGGATTGCTCCGGCGCAGACCGCAGTAATAGCAGTCATTTTTGCAGTAGCTTGTAAATTCGATCAGTCCCCGGACGAAGATCTGCTTTCCAAAGTATCGATCCCCGATTTTCCGTGCCTTTTCCTGGGCATACAGCCTGTCTTCCTCTGTATAGTCTGACAACAGCCGGATGTATTCTGCCCGCTCCAGGGGCTGTACCTCCAGCTTGTCGATCCATTCCTTGCAATGCATGGCGTTTCCTTTCTGTGTAGGTTTCTATGATATAGTATACCGAACCCATAGGATTTTGTCAAGGTGAGAAGCCTTGCTGTGATGCCTCGTTTATGATACAATAAGGACATACTTACAGCAACACTGCACAGAGCTAGCCTGGCGGCTTTGCCCAGCATCTGATGACGAAAAATCCGCCCAACATCTACCGCATATTCTTTGTGCGGTGCTGCCTTATTCCAATCAAGAGGCGACCACAGTGAATCGAACAGAATTTGAACAATTCATCCTTGCCTGGTACCCGTCGGAGTCGGACTGTCCCTGGGCAAGTCATCCCCGGCACAAGGTGTTTCGCCACAGGGGCAACCGCAAATGGTTTGCACTGATTATGAACGTATCCAGAGATAAACTCGGGCTGTCCGGTTCGGATATGCTGGATGTGGTCAATCTGAAATGCGATCCCCTGCTGATTCCTTCCCTTCGGGAGCGGCCGGGCTGCTTTCCTGCATATCACATGAACAAAACCCACTGGATCACAGTGGCGCTGGACGGCAGCGCATCAGACGAAACCATCAAAATGCTCCTGGATATGAGCTACGCTGCCACCAAGTCAAACGCATGCAAGGGGAAATCCTAAGGCAATAGTTGTCCCCATACGCAAAGCCCCGAAGGTGTTGCCTTAAATCCAATTATTGCGGCGGGTCCAGGTTTTTCTGTACCCAGCGGCGAATCCGATTCACCGCATTCCAGCAACCCAAAAGCAACAGGATCAGATAGGATACTGCAAACCAGCATAGTTCCTTTGTGGAAAAATGCATAAGCTCGAAAAACCGCTTCCACGCTTCCTGGTTTGTCAATGTGCTCTGGAATGCCTCGTACAAGGTACAGCCCAGATAGATCAGGCTTGGCAGGCACAATGCAAGAAAATATAATTGGTAATAGCGGTTGGAAACACCCGCCCCGCCAGTCCATCTTCGTACCAGTATTGTAATCAGAGCTGCAATGGCTGCCCAAGGCACACTCTTCATCATCCTGCATAGGATCAAATCCCGGATCACTTGCGCAAAGGTCTGCCGATACCGGTACTGGGGCAGCACCGTATTGGTTTCCGGATTGTATAGGATGGGCGGCACCAGATAGCTCTGCTTTCCGGACTGAAAGGGGTATTCCTCCGACAGCTGAAGCAGATTCCCCTGGGAATCCACCAAGGCGATCCTGAAACTCCGACGAGTTTCACACAAATTGAGAAACTCATCAGCTGCATTGAAGCACAGCGTAGTCTTTCCCGGATTCGTGCGTATATCTGACAGATGGGAATACCATTGAATGCTCCGATATGTGCTCCCATCCTGCAGCGCCACCGGGGGTGCGGATTTCCTTACACCCTCAATCTCCTTGTATTCACGATACTCCGGATCCTCCTCCGCCAGTGGAATCAGCAGCTCCAGCATCCCCTCCGCCTCTGTTCCCTCCTGGAACTGAATGGTACATTCATATTCTGCATGACATCCATTCAGCATTACCAGCACCATCAGCAGGATCAGTCCACACAAAGCAACCCTGTATCGTTTCAAGCATGCCACCTCTTTTCGTCCGTTTATTCAGATGCTTTGTATCATATTTTATCACAAATATCCATTACTTGCAATCACTGAAGGCAAAAACAGCCCCATCGGTTTCCCGATGAGGCTGTTGGTTTATCCAATTACGTTTTTCAGATATGCTGCCGCCGCCTGGTTGTACAGATACAGAGCCGCAGCAAGCTGCTGCAGATTCTCCGGCGCATCCGGACTTGCCAGCACTGCATGCACATAGCACATGGTGTCATAGTGCAGGGTGTAATCGCCGATCACACAGTCAGCAGCGGTTCTGCCGGGGGTGATCTGCTGATCCATATAGTAATACTCCCCCTTGTTGCCGCTAAAGCCGTATTGGCTCACGTCCACACCGGTTTTCACCTTGAAGTAATGCCGCAGGATCATATCGGATTCCAGCACCAAGCTGGAGCCGTAGTAGGTAATGCCCGCCGGCAATGTGCCGGATACGGTGGGATTTGCATCCGCCAGAGTATCCGCAGTGATGCCGCGCATTTCCTCAGCAGCGCCCAAAGTATCCCCGTCAAAGTATGCCTTGGCGTATGCACCATACCGCAGGATCTCCTGGGTCAGTGCCACCGTTTCCGCAGAATACTGATTCTCGTGGTCGAAAATATAGTCTGCATAGTCCGCCACCATAAAAGTGTAAAGTTCACTGCACAGCGAGCCGGCATACATCTGTGCCGTAATCGGGGCAGTCATTTCCTTCGGAGCGACCTCGCAGTTGAAGATATAATAGGTCTGGTTGTTGCGGGTCTCCCTTATGGCATCCGATACATAGATCTTCTTAGTCTGACCATCTGGCAAAGTAAACAGCATATAGCTGTCGAAGCGTGCTACAGTGCGAGGATCCAGCTCCATGTAGAAGCGAACGCCGATATTGCCGCCCAGGCTCAGAGAATAACCAACCAGGTGTGCGCCAACCTGATTTTCAAAGAAATCGCAGTACTTGCACTTGCCGTTTTCGTACACATGCCCCCGGAAGGTATCCTGCAGCGCCGTGTTGCTGTAGGAAACGGTATAGGGCGCCTGGTTGTTGCAGCCTTCATAGGTTAAGTACTGATATACTTTTTCGCCGTCCAGAGAAGGTTCACTCTGATGGATCTTTCCGTTGTCCAGGTCCTGCCCCCAGATCTCACCCGACTGTCCCGATTGCAGGAGGTATGCCACCTCGCCGGAATAGAGTTCCGCAGCGTTCTTTCCCAGAACGTCCTTTGATTTTCCAGTCTCGGTTCCGATCCCATCGCCGCTGAACACGTCGCTGTTGTAGAAGCAGATTTCGATGCTTCCCTCAGCGTCATTGATGCCGCTGATACCACCTGCGTATAGGTTGCTGGTCACCTGCCCAACGCTGCAGCATCTCTGAATGGTTCCGTCATTTCTGCCGCAAATGCCGCCGGCATTGGCATCTGCCGATACACTGGCAGCATTCTGGCAATTCTGAATGCGACCGAGGATAGCCGAATCATTGACGCCGCAGATACCGCCTACACTGGTACTGCCTTTTACAACGCCTTCCACAGCGCATTGCCGGATGGTACCATCATTATAGCCGCACACAGCCCCTACGGCAATCCTGCCCAGCAGATAGGAATCCATGATGCGGACATTGCAGATCTTACCCTCGGACATTCCAAAGAGTCCCACATGATCCAGGTCAGCATCGTTCACGTACAGTCCGCTGATGCTGTAACCGTTTCCGTCAAAGGTACCTGCATAGGCTGCTCCGGGTGTTCCAATGGGCGTCCACTTACGATGATCTTCTCCCGATAGCGCCCCACCGCTCAGCACAAATTGGTTCACTGTGATATTCGCCGTCAGCACAGCATTGGCATACCGGTTCTGATCCACATTTTCCAGTGTATCGTTCACAAGCCCGGCAAACCAGTACAGCTGACCAGCATTGCTGATCTCATACTTCATGTTGTCGTTCAGAACAGCAGGCTGCACCGTCTTGCCGCAGGCGCAGAAGCCGTTGCGGGACTCATAGCCTCCGTGTCCGTTGTAAACCGGCTCCGCCGGGGCATTGCCGTAAACCGTACCCGCTTCCAGCTCACAGCTATCGTATGCTTGATTTTTGTACACAATATTCGGGTTGTAGAGCGTCGGCATGGGATCCATACCAAGCAGCTGTCCCCAGGGAGAATCCAACAGTCTGGATTGAAAAAGGTATGCGACCTCACCGGAGGCAAAGGCATCCGCAGTCATGGGGGAGGACTTCTCCATTTTACCGTCCTCGCCGCCGAATACCGGACCGCTGAACAGATCGCTGTTAAAATAGCAGACTTCCATTTTTCCTTTCGTGCTCTGCAGACCCGCAATACCGCCGACATTTTCGTTGCCCGTTACGTTGCAGAAGCTGTAGCAGCACACAAGAGAGCCAGTATTCAATCCGCAAACGCCGCCTACATTGCTCAGACCTTCCAGGTCTCCCGTGCTGTAGCAGTTCAGAATCGACTGATTATTGCTGCCGCACACACCGCCAAGATTATAGTCCCCCTGCAGGGAGGCTGTATTGGCGCATCCCTGTAGATAAGCGTCGTTTACGCCGCAGATACCACCAATCGCGATGGCATCCTCTGTGCCGGTCACCCAGGCATCATTGATGCAGTGCTCCACCACGCCGCTACTACAATTCCATCCACAGATGCCGCCCAAATAGGAATTCCCCACAGCCAGACCGTAAGTGTAACACTCTCTAATGGTTCCGCTGTTTCTACCGCAAAGCCCGCCGACTTTAGATCGCCCGTTTACATAGAAATCATCCAGGCATAAATTGGTGATCGTACCGGATGCAGAACGGAACAAGCCTACATAGTCGGTGTCGCTTTCATTCAGATACATTCCCTGGATGGCATGCCCTTGTCCGTCAAAGACGCCCATATAAGGTACATCGCTGATCCCCATTGGTGTCCAGGGGCGGAACGTACCCTGGTTCAGTTCGCCGGCATCGTTCAGCACATGTTTGTTCAGTACAATATCCGCTGTCAGCACAGCATTGGCAGATCGTTTCTGCTCCACGCTTTCCAGCGTACCGTTCACAAGCCCTGCGAACCAGTACATCTGCCCGGCGTTGCCAATCTCATAAGTACCTTCCGCATTCTGCACCGCCGGCTCCATGTAACCGCAGGTTTCACAGAAGCCGTTGTTCAGATCATGAGCCGGAGCCTGATCCCCGTTGGTATTGCTGTAAACAGTGACGGGGGTATCCGACTTGGCGCAGGTGGTGTAAATCCGTCTCAGGTAAACCCTTGCGCCTCCAAGCACAGGTATGTCCTGAACCGTTTCTCCGTTGTCAATGTTCTGTCCCCAGGCTTCTCCCAGCTGACAAGCAACTTCACCGCTTGCCAGCTCTGCGGCAGTCTTGCCCGAAGAATCCGTGATTTCGCAATTGGTATCTATTGGTATTACCTTACCGTCAAATACATCACTGTTAAAATAGCTGTTCTGTATGATTGCATACATTCCTAAATAACCACCGCAGATGCCGCCTTGTAAGGTGTTGCCGCTGACGGGCCCCAAAACCAGGCAGTATCTGATGATTCCGCCGCTGCTGCCGCAGATTCCACCGGCTCCATAAGCGGTAGCGGTTACACGAACATCACTCAGGCAGTTTTCCACCACCCTATTTTTCTCCATGTAGCCGCAAATACCCCCTACATTTATAGTGCCTGTTACCATACCGGAAACAGCGCAATTGCGAATGGTTCCGTTGTTTAAGCCGCAGACAGCACCCACTTTACGCTGTCCGATGACATAGCAGTCCACCAGGCGCAGATTGGCGATCGTGCCGTTTGATGCACGGAACAAGCCTGCGTTGTCCGTGCCGCTTTCATTCAGATATATTCCCTTGATGGCATGCCCCTGTCCGTCAAAGCTGCCGGTGTATGGCGTATCCTCCGTACCCATGGGCGTCCAGGGGCGGAATGTTCCCTCGTTCAGTTCTCCCTGGTCATTCAGCAGGTTTTCGTTGAGCACAATATCCGCTGTCAGCACTGCATTGGCGGACAGATTCTGCTCCACATCCGCAAGGGCTCCGTTTACAAGCTTTGCAAACCAGAGCAGCTGTCCGGTGTTGCCGATCTCGTATGCGCCTGCTGCATTCTGCAGTGCAGGCTGTATGGTTTCTCCGCAAGCGCAGAAGCCGTTGTGGGATGCATAACCACCATGTCCGTTGTAAACCGGCTCCGCCGGGGCATTGCCGTAAACCACAACTGGCTCCAGCTCACAGCTTTCAAAGATGCCGTTTTTATACACAATGTCCGGACTGCCGGGGATGGGGTATGCATCCGTCCCCAGCTTCTGTCCCCAAGCCTGCTCCGGCTGGGAGCCTTGCAGCAGAAATGCCGCCTTGCCGGAGGAAAACGCCTCCCCGTTCAGCGACTCCGCATTGGCATCCGGCACTGCCTTCTCCAGGTAATAGCAATCAGTGATGACCGCTCCCTGCCCGGTGCTGCTGCTGGTGCTGGGCTGACCGCAGATGCTGGCACAATCCTGGTCGTTGGTCACAGTGCCGATGTTGGCACAGTTCTGAATGTAATACGTATCATACCCGGATCCGCAGATGCCGCCGGCACAGCCTCCTGCGCTGACGGAACCGGAATTGAAGCAATTTTTGATGGTTGCAGTCTTCCCGGAATAGCCGCAGATGCCGCCGCCGATATATGTAGCAAAGATCCTGCCGGTATTGGTACAACCGGAAATGACCGTTCCCGTGCCGCTCTGTCCGCAGATACCGCCGCCGGAAGCCGTACCGGACAGGGTTGCCCCATTGTGGCAGTTCTGGATATTGCCGTTGGCCACACCGCAGATACCGCCCACGGATGTCTGCGCCTTGAAGTAGGAATCCGCAATGGTAAGATCGGAAACAGTTCTCCCGCTTTCCAGAATGCCGATAAAACCGCCGTTGCCCTGTTCCATATCCAAATACAAGCCGCTGACCGTATGATTGCCGCCGTTGAAATTACCTGCATAGGGATTCATGTAATCGTCACCCAGGGGCGACCAGGGTCGGAACGCAGCTGTCTTCTCCGCATTCAGGGTACCGTCCTCCAGCAGCACGTTTTCATTGATCGTGATATCCGCCGTCAGCACTGCATTGGCAGAGGTGTTCCGGGACACGCCTGCAAGCGTGCCGTTCACAAGCCCTGCAAACCAGTACAGCTGCCCCGGGTTGGAGATCTCGTAGTACCCCTCTGCATTCTGTGCAGCAGCCTGGGGAGTTGCACCGCAGGCGCAGAAGCCATTATGCGCCTCGTAGTCCACATGCTGGCTGTACAGGGGCTGATCCGTATTGCTGTATCCGACTCCAGGCTCGCCTGCCTTGTCACAGGTGCTGTATACGTCTACCTGATAGACCTTTGCGCCGCCCAGCATCGGATCACTGTCCTCGCCGAGTTTCTGTCCCCAGAACGGCTCCGACTGTCCCTCCTGGAGCAGATATGCAATCCTACCGCTTGCCACCTCTGCGGCACTCTCCCCCGAGGAATTTGTAATGGTAGAAGAAACGGTACGGCTCACGACCTCTCCGCTGAACCGCTCCTTGTTGAAATAACAGTGGTCGATCGATGCCGAGTCTACGCTGCCGCAAATGCCGCCCAAATACGACAAAGAATTGGTCACGGTACTGTTCGCATAGCAACGCTCAATGTTTGTGCTTACAGCCCTGCCGCAGATACCACCGACGCTGTTATCCGCAGTAACGGAACCGGCAAAAGAGCAGTTTACAATGTCGCTGCCATTCTCTATAACTCCACAGATGCCGCCTACATAATCCCTTCCGGAAAAATAGGAGTCCACAACACGGATGTTGGAAATGCTTGCAGAGGCACCGGCTGCACCCACAAGCCCCACACCAAAAATCAATTTCTGCATATAAAGACCCCTGACAGTATGGCCCTTTCCGTTAAGCGCACCTTTAAACCTATTTTTCTCTCCAGTGCCATAATAAGATCCAATGGGTGTCCATGGGCGAAAGCTATCCGCATCATATTCATTGAGCGAGCCGTCCTCGTTCACTACATATTTGTTTACCGTAATATCCGCCGTCAATTCGGCGTTTGCTGCTGTATTCTGTTCTGTTCCGTCTGTAAGGGTACCGTTGACCAGAGCCGCAAACCAGAACAGCTGTCCTGCGTTGCCGATCTCATAGGTCGCCTCTGCATTCTGCTCGGCTGGCTGGAGTGCCTGACAGGAGGTACAGAAGCCGTTGTCATAGCTGTGCTCCGTATGCTCCGTTTCCTCTGCCGCCCATGCTAAAAGATCCAGGCGGAAGCTGCCGTCCGGGAACTCCAGGAGGGGTGATCCGCACATCAGCAATGCGGCAAACAGAGCCGTCAGTTTCTTCAGTGTTTTTTTCATCGCTTTCATTCCTTTCTGTATATTTCAGACAAATCCCCACAGAACCTGCGGGGGGTACTGCGTTGCCCTTATTATACCACATCCAGCGGAGCATTGCAATCAAACTGTCGTGAACGTCAATTTTCTGTCGTAAACGTCAGCGAAAGGAGTGGAAAAAGCCTTGCGGATATTGTATAATAGAGTGGGTGACTGTGAACAGCCGGATGCTATGTATTGACAGGAGCGAGGTGTGAAAGGTGCGTATTGGGATTGTAGATGATATGCCGGAGGAATCCGCCAACATGGAGCATGCTCTGAACTGCCTGGGTGCGGAGCTGGCAGTGGAGTTTGAGATCCATTGCTTTTCCAGCGGCGAAGACTTCCTGAAACACTTTGAACCGGGTGGCTTTGATGTGGTGTTCATGGATATCTACATGCAGGGCATGTCCGGAACAGAAACAGCCGCCGCTCTGCGTCATCAGGACAGTCGCTGTATTCTGATTTTTCTGACCACCAGCATGGAGCATATGCCGGAGGCATTTGCCTGTCACGCCTTTGAATACATACAAAAGCCATTTGAGCCAGACCGAATCCGCAAGGTCATGGAGGATGTGCTCCGGGTCATGCCTCCCAAGGCGAGATACCTCACATTCACCAGCAACAGGCAGACTGTCCGCCTGTTGTATGAGCAGTTTGTTTCTGCCGTTGCAGACGACCATTATGTGCGCATCACGGACAGCAGCGGGAACAAATACAGCACACGCATGAAATTTTCAGACTTTGCCGATCCCCTTGCCCGGGACAAGCGGTTTCTGCTGATCAACAAGGGCGTGCTGGTCAATATGGATCACATCACCGCTTTCGGGGAATACGGCTGCCGCATGAGCAGCGGTGAAACTCTTCCGGTTAAGGTCAGGGACAGGGCAAACATTGAAGAAGCCTGGCTGCATTACAGCTTTTCCGCAATCCGCAGCGGACAGAAAGGCAGGCGATCCTCTTGACGATTCTGAATTGGCTGCAACAGGCAGTACAGTTTCTGGTGCTGATCCCTTCTGCCATGCTGTGCTACCTGCCCATGCATCGACAGCTGCGATTCTCCCCGGGAAAAACCGCATTGCTTGCGGCAGGTACGCTGCTGGTCTATATTCCGGCTGCTGCCTGGTGTGCAGCTGCCCTGGGACTGGACTGCAACATAATCCTGCTGCCCTCTCTGCTGCTGTTCAGCGTGGGCTATCGCCTGACATTAAAAACCGACTGGAGCCGCTGTATCTGCACATTCTTGTTCAGCTGTGTGGTGTCCGCATTCGTCTCCAATTTTTCCTACGCCTATGACGCATGGCTCCATCCGGGGAGCACCTCCGGTCAGTTCAGCTGGCAGGCAGCTCTGTTTCAGTTTGCAGCCACCGGCGTGGCGGCGGTACTGCTCATCTTCCCCCTGCGCAAGTGGGGCAGCATCCTGATTGACCGGCTGCTGGTTTCCGGCGCATGGGGCTCTATGATCGCTGTGTCCGCCACCTTTCTACTGCTGAATCTCGCCATCATCCCCCGGCACTACGCCACCCTGTACGTGGGCAGGTGCTTCCCCATATATATTACGCTGCTGCTGGTGCTGCTGCTGTTTCTGATTGCGATGTACGTTTCCTTTTACCATACGGCAATGGGGATCTTACGCACAGCCGCCATCCAGGAACGGATCCAGTTCTTTGAAATGGCGGAGAATCAGTATCGGATGCAGAAAAAATACATCGAAGATACTGCCAAGGAACGGCATGATTTCAAGCAATCTGTGTTTACCCTGAAGCGGCTTGCGGATGCAGGAAATTTAACCGCCCTGCAGCAGTATCTCACAAAGTATGTCAGCAGCCTGCCGGAAACGGAGATCCGGCATTTCTGCAAAAACCATGCGGTCAACGCACTTTTGAATTATTACGCACAGCTGGCTGCAAGCAATGGAATCCAACTGGACTGGCACACGGATATCCCGGAATGGATCCATGTTGCAGAGCCGGATCTGTGCAGTCTGCTGGGAAATCTCATTGAAAATGCCTTTGCCGGATGCAGTACGGTGGAGGATACCGCCCCACGCTATCACTGCCTGTCTGTGGAGTTGAGAAACAACGTCAACCTCTATATTGTTTCTACCAACAGCTTTGATGGCTTTGTCCGGCTGAAGGACGGGCAGTATGAATCCACCAAGCGGAAGGGCAGCGGAATCGGGATCCACTCCGTAAAAATGATTGCTGAAAAATACCGGGGCACCGCAAGGTTTCATCACATGGGAACCGAGTTCTACGCCGATGTGATGTTACAGGTGAAAAGTGGCACTTTGGACACGCAGGCATAAAAAAGCCGTCTGTGATAACTCACAGACGGCAATGTTCTGTTATGTGACACCGTACACGTTCTGCATGGCGCCGCCCTAGGGCATCGCCGCACAGAAATTGTGCAGTAGATGTGTCAACAGATTCCCCAATTGCTTTTCAAAGAAAAAGCACCCACGTGATTGCGTGGATGCTTTGGTGCGCTTGACAGGATTCGAACCTGCGACACCTGGCGTCGGAGGCCAGTGCTCTATCCAGCTGAGCTACAAACGCATAGACTATAGGGTGTTGAGGGCTCCCGTTCCTCACCTTTATAATTATACCAAACTCTCTTGAATTTTTCAAGAGAATATGCTATAATTATAGAAAATAGTTTCTTTGCACGAAAATCATTAGGAAGTTTTCTACTGCTTTTGTGTGTTTTCACAATATTCATGTAAGGAGGTGTGCGTGTGCAGGACTATATCTACGTGCTGGTCAGCCGAACGGGTACCAACATTGCTAAAATCATCCGTTTTTTCACCAGAAAACCCTACAACCACGCTTCCATCTCTGCGGACAGCAATCTGCATGAAATGTACAGCTTCTGCCGCAACTCTCCTTCCATGCCCCTGCCCGCCACCTTCAACCAGGAGATCGTAGGACGGGGCACCTTGGGCAGATTCTCGGACATTCCCTGTGAGCTGTATGCCATCCCGGTAACTCCGCATCAGCGACTGATCTTTGAGCACGAATTGGAGCATTTCAAGCTGCACCGAAGCATGTATTCCTATAGTCTGCTGGGAATGGGCACGGTGCTGTTCCAGATCGGGCTGCACCGACGGTATAAATACGTCTGTTCCCAGTTTGTCGCCCATATAATCGAACAAAGTGGCATTGTCCTGCCCAAACCGGCAGTGCTGTGTACGCCGGAGGATCTGCGGCACATTCCCGGCGCTCTGCTCATCTACCGGGGAGAATTGAATGACTATGCAAACCGACTGTTTTTCCATCAGCTAGCCTGAGCATTGCCTGCTCCAGCCAGTCATACCCCCAGGCAGCATACCGCACTGCCGGCGGCAGCAGCACTTCCCGCTGATGTGCCCCCTGTTCCGGTACGATCAGTTCCAGCTGTGCCTGCGCCACCTGCACCCGGTATGCACTGGGCTGCCGGGTGATCTGCACCGCCGGGATCGGCTCCCGGTTGGTTTGATTATAGGATCGTACATAAACTTGCAGCATCCCCGCCGCCAGCCCGTTCAGCAGCATGTAATACACCAGGGCCAGGCAGGCGGTTCTTTTTGTACGCCGTTTCATATTACGTTTCCTCCTTCAGATCCAGCAGTGCCCGGGCGATGGATGCACCCAGCACCGAGCCTGCACGCTTCACCTGCGCCAGGGTATTCCCGTGACTGCCCACCTCGATCAGCAGGCTGCCGGTGGTCAGATCCTGGTTATACTTCCGGTAATCGAACAGCACCGGCCGGGTCAGACCCGGCGTGTCGGATTCGATCTGCTGCTGCAGGCAGCTGGCAAACCGGAAGTTTTTCATGTAGTTTGGCATGTTCAGAGAACCGTTGTCGCACCCGGAGATGATCATCACCTGGGCGGTGTCCTGTCCATCCACATCAATCACCGGCTGCAACAAGTTTCCGTTGCTGACAATGGCATCCCGGTGGATGTCCAGCACCACCTTAATGGTGGGGTTCTCCTCCAGGATCCGCTTGACCACCACCCGGCTCCGGTCATAGGAACCGGTATAACGGGGATAGTCATGAATGGTACCGTCATGGATCACGCCGATGCCTGCCTTTTTCAACTGGGCTTCAATCTGATCCCCCACCATTACCACGCTCAGCGCCGGATCTGTCGTGCGGTAATTGAATTCCGCATCCCCATACTCCCGCACATAGGGCTCAAAGCTCTCTGTGGTATGGGAATGCATGATCAGCACCTCCGGCGAGCCATCCCCCATAATGGTAAAAGCTGGCGCTTTCCGGCTTTCCTCCAACAATGCGGCATTGTCCACACTGGTACAGTTCCGAACCTGTCCGCACTTGTCCAGATCCACAATATTTCCGCCGGAATAGCGCTGATACGCCATCCGGACGATCCGTGCGCTACCCGGATGCCACACAGTGGGATAGGGCTTTTCCCCCGGATCCCCACTGGCGTAAAACACCGGCTCCGCCTCCGGCTGAGTGGCGACTTCCGTGGTCTGTTCCGGTTTCGGGGCGTCCGGCTCCTCTGCAAGCCAGCCATAGCCGCTGGACAAACAGGGCGGATCCTCCCTGTTATCTGCCGGTTCCTGCTCCAGATCCGTCCGCAAATCATTCAGCCGATTGGCTGCAACCGGGATCTGGGGAATGAGCTGGAGCATACCTGCTGCCAGCAGGGGCATTCCTGCCAGAACGCATCCCCACATCAGCACACGCAATCCGTTTCTTCTTCTGCGCATTCTTCCACCTGCTTCCCAGGCGTTGCCGCATGCTGCGGTGCCGCCTATATAGTATGAACCCTCTGCTTCATCCTATGCGTCCTCCATTCCGGTTATGCCGGGAATGTGACAAGCCCAATGCACATAGTCTTTAGAAGCAACAGAGGAAAGGAAGATGCACATGTACCGTTGCTGCAATGTAAAGCGCTTTTTGATCATGCTGCTGTGTGATCTGGTGGCGGTGGGGCTGCTGATGCTGCTGTTCCGATGCAGCCTGTTCCGGACAGAAGGCGTATCGGATCCCAGAGAAAATGGAATCCCCCTGCCGGTTCTGATGTATCACAGCGTCTTTTCCGGCAGGCACAGCGACTATGTTGTCCCCCCGGAGGTGCTGGAAAGTGACCTTGCCTATTTGTCCGACCATGGCTATCAGGCAGTGCTTGTGTCCGATCTGGTGGAGTATGTATACAACGGAAAGCCCCTGCCGGAAAAGCCGGTGATGATCACCTTTGACGACGGCTATTACAACAATCTGGAGCAGTGCCTGCCCCTGTTGGAAAAGTACGACATGTGCGCTGTGATCTCCGTGGTGGGCAGTTACATTGTGAACCAGGCGGAACAGGATTCTCACATAACCGCTTATTCCTATCTGACCTTTCCAGAAATCCAGACTCTGCTGGAGTCCGGACGCATTGAGATCGGCAACCACACCTATGACCTGCACAGCCATACCCACCGACAGGGCTGCGGCATTCTGCCGGAGGAGTCGGAAACCGCATACCGGGAACTGCTGCGCTCGGATCTGGAACAGCTTCAGTCCCTGCTGGCGTCCCAGGTGCAGATGCGGCCTGTCGTGTTCACCTACCCCTATGGCTATGTGTGCCGGGAGAGCATCCCGGTGCTGCGGAGCATGGGATTTCTGGCTACCCTGACCTGTTATGAAGAACCCAACCGGATCACAAGAGATCCGGACTGTCTGTTTGGCATCGGCAGATACAACCGCCCCTACGGCATTTCCACCGATGCCTATATGCAAAAAGCATTGAAAGGAAGTTAAATCATGACCCCATGCCGCAAATGGCTGACCCTTCTGCTTCCCCTTGGAGCTGCTGCCCTGTTTCTGCTGCTGAAGCTGTACCTGGATCAGATCGCCATATTCCACATTCCATGTGTGCTCTGGTTTCTGACAGGGCTGTACTGTCCCGGCTGTGGAGGCACACGGAGCATCACGGCAATGCTGAACGGGCAACTGTGGCTGGCAGTCCGGTACAATCCGGGAGTACCCCTGCTGGTGCTGCTGGGGTTACTGTGGTACGGAGAGCAGTTGCTTGCGGCATGCGGCATACAGAAAAAAATCATTCCCAGAAGCAGGCGTTTCTGGCTGCCGCTCCTGGGAATGCTCATCCTGTTCTATTTGCTGCGCAACGGGATCAGTATGCTAGCTCCACCCCGGTGAAGCTGGACTTGGGTGCACCGGAGGAGGTTTTGTTGCCGCCGGTACTGCCGAGGGCAGACTGGAGGTCATCAAACTCACCCTGCTGGTACATCTGATCCAGATAATCCATTACATCATCAAAGGTGATGCCGAACTTGTCCAGGGTTTCCTTGTATTCACCCTCGTAGTACTTCTGGAGGTAATCCGGCACGGTACCGTCCTTCTCATAAGCCGGGAATACGGTATCCGCATCCTGAATGAGCTGGGTGTAGTCCTGCATGATCTGATCGCTGTTCTTCCAGAACACGCTGGTGCTCTGAAATACGATAAAGAGCAGCAGAATGCTCACTACAGACAAAATGATGCCTGCGATGGACAAGCCCTTGCCGCCCCGGTGCGTGGCAAGAGAAATGATGCCCAGTATGATGGAAATGGGCGCTGTGATCACGTTGAGGCAGCAGCAGCACATCAGCACGATGCTGCAAATACCCAGTACCAGGGACGCAATGGCAAAGCCCTTCCGCTCCTCCGGCACCGGCTGCTGGGGCTGCATGGACTGCCAGTTGTTGGGGTACTGATTGGGATACTGGTTCGGATACTGATTGGAATAGTCCTGTGGATTCATGTTTGTCCTCCTCAAAGCGGCGTGGCTGAGCCTGCCGCAGGTTTGGTGTTGCCGCTATATGCCGATCTCCCATTCCCAGTTGCGAACGGAGAGCTCGTCCAGATTGTAGGGGGTTCGCTGGTATACGCAGTAGTTGAGCCAGTTGGAAAACATCAGATTGGCGTGGCACCGCCAGGTCACTCGTGGAGTCCTGGTAGGGTCATCCTCCGGGAAGTAATGATAGGGGATCTGAATATCGATGCCCTTGTCCCGATCCCGGAAGTACTCCTGGGCAATGGTATCCCGGTCGTACTCGGAATGACCGGTGATAAAATACTGTCTGCCGTTTTTGTTGGCAACGATATGCACCCCGGACATGGGAGAACTGGTGAGGATCTCCAACTGGGACACCTGTTCAATATCCGCCCGGCGAACCTCCGTATTCCGGGAATGGGGCACATAGAAGCACTCGTCAAAGCCCTTCAGCAGCAGGGAATGCTCCACCTCCACCACATGGGGAAAGATGCCGAACATTTTCTGCGCCAGAGGGTATTTGGGGATGCCGAAGTGGTAGTACAGCCCAGCCTGCGCCGCCCAGCAGATATGCAGGGTGGAGAACACATGGGTCTTGGACCACTCCATGATCTGGCAGATCTCATCCCAGTAATCCACCTGTTCATAGGGCAGATGCTCCACCGGCGCCCCGGTAATAATCATCCCGTCATAATGCTTGTCCTTAATCTCCCCGAAGGTGGTATAGAAGGTTTCCAGATGGCTCAGGGAGGTATTCTTGGAAACGTGGGACGCTACATGCATCAGTTCAATATCCACCTGCAAGGGGGTATTGCTGAGCAGCCGCAGAATCTGGGTTTCGGTTTCGATTTTCTTGGGCATGATGTTGAGAATCAGGATCTTCAGCGGACGGATGTCCTGCTGCTCCGCCCGGTCATGGGTCATCACGAAAATATTCTCGTTCTGTAAAATCTGATATGCGGGCAAATCCTGTGAAATCCGGATCGGCACAGCCGCCACTCCTTTCCTGCTGATTTGTGCTACCCTGCACGGAAAGTGCTGATGAGCAACGCTTCATCAGCACTTTGTCTGTTCATCAAACCGGATGGATCTGCTTTGCAGCATCTCCGTGTACGCCGTCAATGCCGTACTGTTGATTGCGGCGGCGTTCAAAGAACTTCACTGCAACCTGACCGAACTGTGCATAGCTCAGTACGTCCTCGTCCTGGGTGACCCACTCTGCACATTCCTTGCGGAGCTTATCCATCTCCGGCTCCAGCAAATCTGCCGGACGGCAGTCGATGGGCTTTTCGTCCCCGATGATCTTCTTGCGGAATGCAGGATCGATGGGCACCGGCGTTCTGCCATACTCGCCCCGGACAATGCCCTTGAATTCCTTGGTCACGGTCTTGTACCGCTCCCCCATAATCACATTGAACACAGCCTGTGTGCCCACGATCTGGGAGGTAGGTGTTACCAGGGGCGGGTAGCCTGCGTCCTTCCGGACTCTCGGTACTTCCTGGAGCACCTCGTTAAGCTTATCCTCCTTGCCTGCCTGCTTCAACTGGGACAGCAGGTTGGAAAGCATACCGCCGGGCACCTGGTAGATCAATGCATTGGCGTCAACCGCCAGCATCTTGGGATCCAGCAGACCACTGTCCAGATACTTCTGACGCAGTTCCATAAAATAGGAGCGGATCTCGGTCAGCAGCATCAGATCCAGACCGGTATCATAGGGCGTACCCTGGAGGGCAGCCACCATGGACTCGGTGGGCGCATGGGATGTACCCAGCGCCAGAGGGGACATAGCGGTATCGATCACATCCGCACCGGCTTCAATGCCCTTGAGCAGGCACATGGACGCCAGACCGGAGGTGTAGTGGGTGTGCAGCTGGATGGGCAGCTTTACGTTTGCCTTGAGTGCCTTCACCAGACGCTCGGTGGCATAGGGCGTCAGCAGAGCCGCCATATCCTTGATGCAAATAGAGTCCGCACCTGCTTCCTCGATCTGCTTTGCGTAATTTACATAGTATTCCTCGGTGAATACATCCCCCAGAGTGTAGGAAATTGCCACCTGGGTATGTGCGCCTTCCTTCTTTGCCGCATCGATGGCGGTTTTCAGGTTCCGGATATCGTTCAGCGCATCAAAAATCCGGATCACGTCAATGCCGTTTGCCACAGACTTCTGTACAAAATACTGCACCACATCGTCTGCATAGTGCCGATAGCCCAGCATATTCTGACCACGGAACAGCATTTGCAGCTTGGTGTGGGGCATATGCTTTTTCAGCGTGCGCAGACGCTCCCAGGGATCCTCGTTGAGAAACCGCAGGCAGGCATCAAAGGTCGCACCGCCCCAGCACTCGATGGAGTGATAGCCCACCTGATCCAGCTTTTCCAGGATCGGCAGCATATCAGCAGTGGTCATACGGGTTGCGATCAAGGACTGGTGTGCGTCACGGAGCACGGTTTCCGTAATCTTTACTTTAGCCATATCTTTCACCACTCTTCCGCACAGAGCGGAAAATCCTTTCTATCAGAGTTTAGGCAATGGTCACCAGAACATCGTCAGAATTTACGGTATCGCCCTTGCTGACCAGAATGCTTGTGATCTTACCGTCGCAGCTTGCAACAATGTCATTCTCCATCTTCATAGCCTCCAGGATCACAACGGTCTGACCTCTGGAAACGGTATCCCCAACTGCAACCTTGATATCCAGGATAGTGCCGGGCATGGGTGCCTGTACCTTCTCCCCTGCACCGGCAACAGGTGTTGCTGCGGGGGTAGGAGCTGCTGCGGGAGCCGGTGCCGGTGCAGGCGCTGCTGCCACAGGTGCAGGTGCCGCAGCAACGGGAGCCGGCGCTGCGCCGGTGATCTCCTCCACTGCTACATCGTATGCCTTGCCATTTACGGTTACGCTAAATCTTTTCATTGTATGTACCACCTTTTCTCAATATAAACTGCTTAGAACGGAATGTTGTTGTGCTTCTTGGGCAGCTTGCTTACCCGCTTGCCGCTGAGGATATCCAGAGCAGACAGCAGAGTCTCTCTGGTGTCTGCCGGTGCGATCACTGCATCCACGCCGCCCTTTTCCGCCGCACTCTGTGCGCTTGCCAGAGTTGCTGCATACTCCGCAGCCAGCTCCTTGCGCTTTGCATTTGCATCCGCAGCGCCCTTCAGCTTATCATGCCACAGGAATTCTACGGCAGTCAGGGGTGCCATGGGAGAGATCACAGCCTGATCCCAGGCATAAGTAAAGTCTGCGCCGCATGCTGCACCAGCCAGAGCAGTGAATGCTGCGCCCACAGCATTGCCGGTCACAACGGACAGCTTGATGGTGGTTGCCTCTGCGTAGCATGCTACCAGCCGGGTCATAGCCTGGATACTGCCGGTCTGTTCGGCTTCGGAAGAAGCGGCAAAGCCCATGGTATCCACAAAGGTGATCACCGGAACGGAGAAAGCATCGCAGGTGCGCATAAACCGTGCCAGCTTTGCAGAGTCCTCCGTATTCAGCGGATCCTCGGTCTTATTGGTTGCGGCAATGCCCACCGTGGTGCCTCCAAGGGTTGCCAGGGCAGTGTATGCCGCTTTACCGTAGTCCCCATACAGCTCCAGCAGGGAATCTGCGTCTGCCACAGCCTTTACCAGATCCGGCAGGCTGGGGGATGCCTGGCTTTCGCTTTCAGCATACTCAAACATGGGTGCTCCAGCCAGGTTGTTGATGGGCATCAGGTTCACCAGTGCTCTTGCCTGCTCCATGGCAGCGATGTCATCCTCGCACACCAGTGCGCAGATACCAGCCTTGGCAGCGGATTGTGCAGTTCCTGCATGCTCTGCAAAGGGCGGTGCTACAAACAATTCTGCGTCCTTGGTCATCACCACAAAATCGGAGCCGCATGCCAGCAGTGCAGCGCTTCCTGCACAGGTGCCGGCTACCACTGCGATCTGGGGTACCACGCCGGACAGCTGGGACGCAGCCTCCAGCATTCTGCCATAAGCGGTCAGGGAATCCACTGTACCGTTGACAAAGGCGCCGTTGGAATCGTGAATACCCACAATGGGGGTACCGGTCTTGGCAGCCAGTCCGTACAGCTTGGTGATCTTTGCTGCATGCTGCAAGCCTACCGCACCGTTGTTTACGGTTTTATCCTGGGAAAATGCATAGACTGCGTTTCCGTTTACATAGCCGTAGGCACAAACGACCCCTGCCGCATCCTCTGCTTCCTTGACAGCTGCATTGATCTCGGTAAATGCACCATCGTCAAACAGAGCGGCAAGGCGTGCATATGCCCGGCTCTCCATGTTTTTTTCCATGTGCGGATCTTCCTTCCTCATATGTAATAGCCAAAAAGTCAAGACAGCACCTCACAAAGCCTGTGGGTGTTGCGGTACATCGCACAATCCCTGTACGGTGTTACCTTGACTCAATATACATGTTTTATTATACAACATTTCTGCGCAGAGTGCAAGTGTTTTTACACGATTTTTCGGCTTCCTCGGAAAACAAACGCCGGGAAAGAAAATCAGGAGCATACGGACACGCCGCATGCTCCTGAAATTTTTCTGTGGTTTGATTACGCACGCTCAACCTTGCCGGAACGCAGGCATCTGGAGCAAGCATAAATATGACAGGGAGTACCCTTCACAACAGCCTTTACGCGCTTTACATTAGGTTTCCAAGTTCTGTTGGAACGTCTGTGGGAATGGGAAACCTTAATACCAAAAGTAACGCCCTTGCCGCAAATATCACACTTAGCCATGGTAGGTTGCACCTCCTTCATGCATCGTAGAAAGTCAATAGTCTTATTCTAGCAGATTTCTTGAAAAAAAGCAAGGCTTTTTTGAAAAAAATCAAAAATTTTTTACGGCACTAAAAGAAAGTGCAATTTTGGCTTGTAAATAGCCCAGAATTCATGTATAATAAATGGTGTATACGATTACAAACTGAAAGAGAGGACGCAATCTTGAATCTGGATCTTTCCACCTTTTTGGATTTTTTCACACGACTGATCGTCATCTGCATGGTCACCCCCATCCACGAATGTGCCCATGCCTATGCGGCGTATAAGCTGGGGGACGACACCGCCAGCATCCAGGGACGCATGACCCTGAATCCTCTGGCGCATTTCGACCCGGTTGGCACCATCTGTCTGTTGTTTGCCGGCTTTGGCTGGGCGAAGCCCGTACCGGTCAACCCGAATCGGTTTGACCGGAAGATCAGCATGCGGGGGGGCATGGCAATCACAGCCCTTGCCGGGCCTCTGTCCAATCTGCTGGTGGCCATCCTCAGCATGGTCATCTACCGGGTATTCTGCTGTTTCCAGGTGGTGCAGACTGCCGTGGTGGATTACTACACAAGCGGCGGGGTCAACACCTATTTCGTTCTTTACTACATGCTCCAGGCGTTTATTTTCATCAACCTTGGGCTTGCCATCTTCAACCTGATCCCCATTCCGCCCCTGGATGGTTCCCACATTCTGGGCTACTTCACAAGCTCCAAGGTGGACGCCTTCTTCTATAAGAATCAGCGGGTGATTTCCATTGTATTTATGGTGATCCTGGTGACCGGCGTGCTGTCCGGCCCCATTGGATTTGTAGAACAGCACATATACAATTTGCTGCTCACTCTGACCAACTGGATCCCAAATTTGCTGGGGACACTGTAAATGGCACAGATTTCATTCAAGCTGCCTGTGTTTGAGGGGCCTTTGGATCTGCTGCTGCATCTGATCGCCAAGCATAAGCTGAACATCAACGACATCGAGATCTCCAAGCTGCTGGAGCAATACCTATTATATATAGAGCAATGCAGCGAGCAGGACTACGAACTGGCAGGAGAATTTCTGGAGATGGCGGCACGGCTGATCTACATCAAGACCGTGTCCCTGCTGCCAAGCCCGGAAGAGGCGGAGGCAGTCAAAAAGGAACTGGAAGGTGCCCTCATCGAGTACTCCCTTTGCAAGCTGGCTGCGGCAGAGCTTGCAAAACGGGATATCGGGGACTGCATCTTTGTCCGGCGGCAGATGCCGGTGCAGATCGATCCCACCTACCGGCACCAGCACGAACCGGAGGTGCTGCGGCAGGCGTATCTGCAAATCGGAGCAAAGCCCCAGCCCAACGCCAAGGCTCCCCTGACGGATCGGATCCAGGCTGTGGTACAGCAACGGGTGGTATCCGTCATTTCAAAAGTAGTCTATGTGTTGCGGCGGCTGTATGCGGAAGGCTCTGTCCGGGTGGACAACCTGTACGAGGGCATGACGGATCGCTCCGCCCGGGTGGCAACCTTTCTTGCGGTACTGGAGCTGACCAAAACCGGCAGAACCCGACTCAATGCGGACAATACGGAGCTGTCCTTCTGCAAGCCCCATTCCATTACGAAAAAATACAGGATTGTGAGAGAACATGCAACTGAAGAATAAAATTTCGGAGGCGGAAGCCGTCCTCTTTGCCTACGGAGAGCCTATCCCGGCAGCACGACTGGCAGAAGCATGCGGTCTGGAGGAGGAAGTAATCCCCAAGGTGATCGCTCTGCTGAACGACCGGTACGATGCCCAGCAAAGCGCCCTGCGGGTGTTGCAGTTGGAGCAATGCTACCAGCTCTGCACCCGTCCCGCCTTTGCGGAATCTATCAAAAAAGCCATTGAGACCAAGCGTACCGCTCCCCTGTCCAATGCAGCCATGGAGGCACTGACCATTGTGGCATATAACCAGCCCGTCACCAAAAGCTTTGTAGAAAATGTCCGGGGCATCGACAGCTCCTCGGTCATCAACAACCTGGTGGAAAAAGATCTGCTGGAGGAGGCAGGGCGGCTGGATGTACCCGGCAAGCCCATCGCCTACCGAACCACCAGTCGGTTTCTGCGATGCTTTGGACTGCATTCCATTGAGGAGCTGCCCCCTCTGCCCGGAAAGGATCCCCAGGGCAGTCTGCTGGATCTGGATCCGGCGGATGCTCCTGATCCGGATATTCCGGAGGAGCTGTTCCCGGAGGAATAAACACACGGAAAGGAGGCGCAAAGGCAATGATCCTGCGGATCATTCTGCTTACCCTGCTGCTGATACTGCTGATCCTGCTGTTTGCGCCGGCACGGGTCTGGCTGTCCTATGACGAAGGGACATTTTGCTGGCGTGCCCGGTATCTGTTCCTCCGGAAGGGGGCGGATTCCCCGCCCCCCGGCAAGCAATCTGACGAGTCGGCACCCCGGCAGTCCCCTGCCCCGGATAAGCCGCCGATGACGTCTGAACCAAAGCCGGCGCCCGGCTCCCAAAAGCCGGAGCAAACGCCCCAGCCCCAGGAAGCATCCAAAGCCGAACCGGAGCCTTCCAAAGAGGAATCCTCCCGGAAGGAATCGGAAAAGAAATCCGGCGGTATATTGGCCAAATACAAGCCCCAATCCCTTTCGGAGGGTATCGACCTGGCGCTGGATCTGCTGCATGCGGCAGGGAAGCCCCTGCGGTGGCTGCTGCGGCGGATCACCATCCGGGACATTGACCTGGACTTGACCGTATCCGATCCGGACGCTGCGGTATGCGCCATCCGATTCGGCAAGGTGAACATCGCCGTGTACAATACCTTAGCGCTGCTTTGCCAGTTCTTCCAGGTTCGCAAAAAACAGATCCGGATCTGCTGCATCTACAACCAGCCTCATGGCACCTACCGGGGTAGCTGCCAGATCCGGGTATGCCCGGCGGTCATCCTTGGGGCAGTGATCGGCTTTGGCGCACGGTTTCTGTACCGACAGCACAAAGCCGGAAAAGCTGCATAATTCTGCTGTATCCCGTCCATGCTGACAAACATGGACTCCTATATCAATCGGCTGCCGCACAGCCGTCCAAAATCCAACCGTGCGGAGAAGGAGTAAGCGATGAATAACACTGAGCATCCTATCAACGATCTGATGGGCGTAACCATGGAAAAAATCCGGGAAATGGTGGACGTGAACACCATCGTGGGCACCCCCATCACCTGCGCAGACGGCGCAACCATCATCCCCATCTCAAAGGTATCCTACGGCTTTGCATCCGGCGGCTCCGATCTGCCGGCAAAGGTGGAGAAGGATCTGTTCGGCGGCGGCTCCGGCGCAGGCATTTCCATTCAGCCGGTGGCGTTTCTGGTGATCCTGAACGGAGAGGTCAAGCTGATGCAGCTGTCCATTGACGCCTCCACCCCCAACGCACTGATCAACCTGGTGCCGGATGTGATGGAAAAGATCTCCGGCTTTATGAGCAGCCGGAACGGCAAGAATCCAAAGGCAGAATAATCAAAGCCCGTCTCCCATATGTTTATACAAAAGAACATATCGGGAGGCGCTTGATGAAAAAATGGCTGAGTCTGATGCTGGCGGTACTGTGCTGCCTGCATCTTTGCTGTCCGGCGGTGCATGCTGCCGACCCTCTGGGCATTTCCGCCCAGGCTTATGTGCTGATGGAGGCGGACACCGGCAAGGTGCTGTTGTCCAAAAACGGGGACGAAAAGCGTCCCATCGCCAGCACCACCAAGATCATGACCACCCTGCTGTGCCTGGAAAGCGGCGGACTGGATGACTGGTTCGTGGTGGATCCGGAAGCCATCCGGGTGGAGGGCTCCTCCATGGGACTCCAGGAGGGGGACGTGGTCACCAAACGCATGCTCTGCTATGGCATGCTGCTGCCCTCCGGCAACGATGCAGCCAATGCCACAGCCGTCCGGCTGGCTGGCTCCATCCCGGAATTTGCAAAGCTGATGAATGCACGGGCTGCCCGGATCGGCATGACCCACACCTGCTTTGTGACCCCCTCCGGTCTGGATGCGGAGGGACACGGGGCATCCGTCCGGGATATGGGACTGCTGGCACGGACAGCCATGCAGAACCCGGACTTTCGTGCCATTTGCAGCCAGTCCCGGGCAGAGGTGTGCTTCGGCAATCCGCCCTACAACCGGTGGCTGAAAAACACCAACAAGCTGCTGACCATGTATGAGGGCGTGGTGGGCGTCAAAACCGGCTTTACGGATGCAGCAGGCAGATGCCTGGTGTCCTTCTGTGAACGGGACGGGGTATCCCTGCTCTGTGTGACGCTGCATGCCAAGGACGACTGGAATGACCACATGAAGCTGTACGACTACGGCTTTGCCCATGTGGTATCCCAGCCTGTGGAGCCGCCGGATGCCCTGTCCGTCAGCGTGGTGGGCGGCACGGCGGATACCGTTGCCCTGCGCACCCGGGATCCCCTGTCCGTTGGCACGGATAACGGAGATCTGCGGCAGTTGATGGTGCAGGTACAGGTGGAACCCTTTTTGTATGCCCCTGTACCGGAGAATGCCCGGGTGGGCAATCTGGCTTATTATTATGAAGGACGGCACGTCGCCGATGTGCCCCTGTATACGGTAGATGCGGTTGCTGCCCAGGAGCAGGAACCGGAAACCCCCGGCTTCTGGCAGGCGTTGCTTGCCCGCATCCGAAGCTGGTTCTGACACGGATCCCTGTGGGGATGCCTGGTTCCAGGAGGAACGGATCATTATGGAAAAGACAAGAATTCAAAAAATCATCGCAGACAGCGGCTATTGCTCCCGGCGGAAGGCGGAGAGTTTCATTGCCGCCGGACAGGTCAAATGCAACGGCAGACCCGTGAAGCTGGGGGACAAAGCCGGCAGCCGGGATCTGATTACCGTCAACGGCGAACGGATCGCCATTCCGAAAAAGAAGCAGAAGCTGTACCTGATGCTCAACAAGCCCCGTGGGTATGTGACCACCATGTCCGACGAGCTGGATCGCCGGTGTGTGATGGATCTGCTGGAGGATGTACCGGAACGGGTCTACCCGGTGGGACGGCTGGATCGGAACTCGGAGGGTCTGCTGCTGCTGACCAACGATGGGGACTTTGCCAACAGCATCATGCACCCAAGCCGCCACGTGTCCAAAACCTATCGGGTCACAGTGCGGCCGGACATTACCGACCAGCAGCTGGTACAGCTGTCGGAGGGGGTGGAAATTGACGGCAAGCCCACTCTGCCTGCAACGGTGAATGTGCTCACCAAGGAACCCGGACGGGTGGTACTGCTGATTACCATCAGGGAAGGTCGAAACCGACAGATTCGCCGCATGTGTGAAGCGGTAGGGCTGGAGGTTGCACGTCTGCGCCGGATCAGCATCGGCCCTCTGAAGCTGGGCATGCTCAAGCCAGGCACCTATCGGGAGCTGACTGCTGAGGAGCTGCGTGCCCTGCGGACAGCCATCGGGAAGGAGTAAGCCATGCTGGAAATTCTGGAGGCAAAGGATCTGACCCCCTATGCGGCATACGAAACCCCCGGCGTGACCCTGCATGCGGTAGAATCCATGACCGCAGGGGGGTGCAGCGGCTTTGCGGTATTCTCCTACGGCACGGACACGGTGACAGTGTATGCCTGTGACGCAAAGGGCGATCTGGCACTGTATGACGGCATCGCCCGGACAGTTCTGTTCAAAGCCATGCTCCGGGGCATCGACCGGGCGGAATATTTGTGTGATACCACACAGTTGAAAAAACTGCACCTGTGTGATCCGCACAGCAACACATGCAGCAGTATTGCAGAGCTGATGAACGGCTGCGCAGGCTGCAAGGAAAAGAAGGACTGAGAAAGCTATGGCTCATTTTGCAATTAACTGCTTTTCTGATATTTTACAGATGAGCGTAAATCTGAACGTGATCCTCCCCCAGCGCACCACCCGGCACGGCTTCACCGGCTCCACGCCGGATGGAAAATTCCCGGTTCTGTACCTGCTGCACGGCATGGGGGACGATCAGACCATCTGGCAGCGCCGCACAGCCATTGAGCGCTATGTGGAAGGCACACCTCTGGCAGTGGTGATGCCTACCACCCACCTGGGCTTCTACACGGACATGCAGCACGGGCTACCCTACTGGAGCTTTTTCAGCCAGGAGCTGCCGGCTCTGTGCCGACAGTTCTTCCCCCAGCTGACGGACAGGCGGGAATATACCTTTGCCGCCGGCAATTCCATGGGAGGCTACGGGGCTGTGAAGCTGGCACTGGGCATGCCGGATCAGTTCGGCAAGGCGGTATCCCTGTCCGGGGCGTTGGATCTGGTCGGCATGGAAAAGCACACTCCTGCAACGCCCTTGATGCAGAATATTTTCGGCAGTACAGAACAGCTTACCGGCTCAGACAATGACCTGCTGGCACTGGCGGAGAAAACCTGTAAAACCCATACGAACCTGCCGAAGCTGCGGATCTGCTGCGGCACGGAGGATCCTCTGCTGCCCTTCAGTCGTTCTGCCAAGGCACGCTTGATCCAGTTGGGCTACGATGTGACCTATCAGGAAAGCCCCGGCGTTCACGACTGGGCATACTGGGATACTCAGATCCGGCAGGCGATCCCCTGGCTGCTGGAGGGTATGGAAATGTAGTCCACGCCCTGTAGCAGAGTAATAGAAACAAAAACAGCCTTACGATCCGAAAACCGTAAGGCTGTTTTACTGTGGAGCGGATGATGGGAATCGAACCCACGACATCAGCTTGGGAAGCTGAAGTTTTACCATTAAACTACATCCGCGAATGAAGGAATAAAGAGAATGACGTACAAAGACTGTACGTCATTCATGGTGCGGATAAGAGGACTTGAACCTCCACCCCCTTGCGAGGACTAGCACCTGAAGCTAGCGCGTCTGCCGATTCCGCCATATCCGCTTTTGTTTTTGTGTCATCTCCCTGACGACTATTATATTATAGCACGGGTTTCTCCAAATGTCAACCCTTTTTTGAAAAAACTCAAAAAATTTTTTAGGCATGTAAAACTGGGCTTTTCTTTGCATTTTCCCCGAAAATGTGCTATACTGTACAATGAAATTGAAACCGAACACGAAAGGAGTCGGTCGGAGATCCGACCGGAAGCATCATGGCTATTTATCTGGACAACGCAGCAACCACCAAGCCCTGCCAGGCGGCGATCGGGGCAATCAACCAATGCCTGACAGAAAATTACGGGAATCCATCCTCCCTGCATCACGCAGGTTTGCAAGCCCAGCTGGCTATAGACGGGGTGCGCCGTACCCTGGCTTCCATCCTTGCCTGTGAACCGGGCTGCATCTACTTCACCTCCGGGGCAACGGAAAGCAACAATCTTGCCGTCCGTGGAGTTGCCGGGGCATACGGGAAGCACAAGCCCCGGGTCATCACCACCACTGTGGAGCATGCCTCTGTGCGGGAATCCTTCCGGCAGCTGGAGCAGGCAGGGTTCGAGGTGATCCGTATCGCCCCGGATTCCCACGGTGTGTTTGATCCCAACGCCTTTGTAGAGGCGGTAAACGAGCGAACCTGTCTGATCAGCATGATGCTGGTCAACAACGAGACCGGGCACATTCTCCCGGTGCGCCGGGTATTTTACGGTGCAAAGCGGAAGAATCCCCAGATCATCACCCACTGCGACGCCGTACAGGGCTTTCTGAAGGTGCCCATCCGCATTTCAGAGCTGAAGGCGGATCTGCTGTCCCTGAGCGGTCACAAGATCCACGCCGCCAAGGGCGTGGGGGCTTTGTATGTGCGGAAGGGCGTGCGGCTCACGCCCCTGCTGTTTGGCGGAGAACAGGAGCATGGCATACGCCCCGGCACGGAGCCTGTGCCCCTGATCGCCGGTATGGGTGCGGCGGCAGCGGAGCTTGCTCCCACCCTGGCACAGCGGAGTCAGCGTGTTGCTGCGCTGCGTGCGTACCTGTTGGAACAACTGTCCCCTTTGCCAGGCATTACAGTGCATTCCCCGGAGGATGGCTCCCCCTATATTCTCAACTTCTCCGTGGCGAACATCCGGTCGGAGATCATGCTGCACTTTCTGGAATCCAAGGGCATTTATGTGTCCAGCGGTTCCGCATGCTCCAAGGGTGCCAACAGCGGCGTACTGGAACAGTTCGGCGCCACCCGTGCCCAGGCGGACAGCGCCATCCGGGTCAGCCTTTGCCCGGAGAATGCCAAGCACGAGCTGCGCAGTCTGGTGCAAGCCATTGCAGAAGGACAGGCAACCTTGAAAACCGCAAAATAGTGGGACATTGCATACAGATTGTGGATGATGTTCCGGCATGCAAAAGCGCTCCGGCTGAAAACCGGAGCGCTTCTTTTATTTCTCGGAACGCTTCCGAAGGATCGCTGCCAGCAAAGAATACAAACCTGCCGCTGCCACCCAGATGATCCAGGTCAGATCCCAGCGATCAGTCAGAAAGCTGCATGCCAGATAAATCGCAGTGATGAGCACCCAATAGCCCCCGGATGCGCCGAATGCCTTCTTGTTCTTGGGAGAATAATCCCCCTCCTGGAGCAGCTGCTGAAAGCTGTTCCAGACTGTGCCTACCCGGATAAAAAACGTAACGCCCACCGCAATCATCGCCAGCATGCCGCAGACCATACCGCACAGCAGCAGATCGTTTTCCTCGTCAATGAGAATCCCGGCAAAGAGGGGGATGACAGACAGTACGCATAAACAGGTGCCGATCACATTGTTCCGCACATAGGTTTCCCGGAATTGCTCCTTCCGCTCCCGCACCATACCAGTGACCCCGTACTCCGTTTCAAAGGGCTCCTTCTCCAGGATTTCATAGGAGGAGGTGCGACTGCCGCTGAGAATGAACATGGCAGTTGCCGCCGCAACCAGGAGCAGCAGCAGGATCATGCCGATGCCCGCCGCCGCATTTTCCGGAATACCGTACTTCGGCACCTCGCTCATCGCCCCCAGCAGGATCAGACCGATGGGGGAAAGCACACAAAGCATGGTTGCAAAAGCTATGAGCCTGGCACTACGCTGCTTTGCCTCCAAAAAGGCGGACGCCTCCTCCAGGGACACCCGGCGCAGAGGTTCCCCCGGATCCTCCCCAGGTGCAGGCTCCGGCTCCCCCTCCTCATCCTTCAGCAGATAATCCGTGGTCACATGAAACAGCCGGGACAGCTGCACCATCTTTTCCAGATCCGGCACAGACTGGGCGCCCTCCCACTTGGATACGGACTGCCGGGACACATGCATCTGCTGCGCAAGCTCCTCCTGGGACCATCCGCTCTTTTTTCTAAGTTGGATCAGTTTGTCTGCAAAAATCATAATTCGTCGCTCCTTTTCGGTTTAGATGATGTCCCTATGATACCATACACAGCGGTTGCAGACAACCAACCAGCACCTTGCAATTTGTCAACCGGCAGTTGCAGTCCCGGTTTTCCGGGCTTTTGCCTACTGCACGCAGTCCTCGGTGAGAAATGTGACCTGATCCGAATTGTAGCAGTTCTCCCCTGCTTCGGACAAGCCTTCCCCATAATCCACCAGGTTGTGCTGCACGGAAAAGTCGCTGTACCAGCCGTCCACCACATACATACGCCGACTGGTGTCCACTTCCCCGTAGGGTCTGTCCATGTACAAAGTATTGTTTGCAAAGTGGGCGTGATACCCCCAGCCGCTGACCTGCTCGTGCAGTTCAAAAGCAGCCACGATCTTGCTGTTTCCGTCCCGGTATCCGGTATTGTCGTGCACATAGCAATCATTCCCTGCGATATCCAGAAAGCTGCCGGCATAATTCTCCCCGGTCATGCCCTCCCCATGAAAGGTACAGCCGCTGATCTCCGTGCCAGTGGTGTTTTCCTTCACGTCCACATGCTCCGCTGCCACATTCCGGAAAACGCAGCCATCCACCCGGTTGTAGTCGCATTTGTAATCAAAGCCGCTGGTGCTGTAGGCACTGCCGATGTACACCCCTTCCCCATAGCCGGGTGTAACCAGTCCTGTATCGTGAATGCTGCACTGCTGCACCAAGCAATAGGAGCTGCCGTCCCGGATGGCGACCGCCTCCGCACCGGTGTTTGCAATTTCACAGCTGCGGATCACGGTGTGGTTGGAATTGTCCAGCACGATTCCCTTCTGTGCATTGGTAAGCAGCAAATGCTCCAGTACCCAGTAATCCCCGGTGATATGCATCACATAACCGCTGCTGGTTCCGGTACCGGTCAGTACCGGCGGGTCTGCCGGATCTGCCGCCTTCAGGGTGATGGGCTGCTGCTGACTGCCCTCCGCCGTGCCGTAGAATTTCTGTGCACCGCTGTCGGATACCTGATACACCCCCGGCTCCAACCGGATCACATCCCCGGTCTCTGCCTGCGCCATGGCTTGTGCCAGCTCCGCAGCATCGGAAACCGTCACCTGTCTCCCCGCATTGGTCAGAAGTCCTCGCTTCAGCAGACAAAGATCCATCCCGTTCAGCATACCGTCTCCGTTCAGATCCCCTGCCTGCCCATCCGGCAGGGTCACTTCCTGCCCCAGCAGCCAATTTTGCAGCAATGCCACATCCTCTGCATCAGATGCCCCATCTGCATTCACATCCCCGGCAGCATCCGCTGCCTGAGCGCCCATGCCAAAGGACACCGTCAGCAATGCTCCGGCCAGCAGCAGACTGATCCGATTCTTTCTTCGCATTTCTTGCCCTCCCATACAGAAACGCCCCGATTCCATCCAGGAACCGGGAGCGTTTTTTCACCACAACGCCGCACCATACTGTGCAGGTCATCTCTTGCGGAACAATACCTTCAGCAGCAAGCCGCAGCCTCCGCCGATTAGCAAAAACATCATAACGAACTCGAACATCGTTGTCCGGGTGAACCGGATCTGGATGCTCATGATAATGGCAAGCACGATGATCGCCAGACCCAATGCAGTCACGATCCAGCCATAGATACGGCGATCGCAGAAAAACAGCAGGATTACGCCAATGAAAAACGGCAGGATCACTGCGCCGCTGGGAATGGTCACACTGCCAAGCATCCACCCTCCCAGTGCAAAAATCCCACTGGTGGAAACGGTGGTTTTCTGGAACAGCCAGAACAGCCCTGCTCCCAGCATAATCAATCCAATGAAAAATTGCAGCAGGTCATTGCTTTCCTTTTTCGGCTGTGTGCCGATCCGGGAAGCAGCCTCATTTGCCTTGCGCATCCGGCGAACGGTTTCTTCCAGCTCCTTGATGTCCCGATCTGCCATATGCTCCACCTCCTTTTTTGTTATTATACCGGAAAGAATGCCAATTGTCAAGGATGGAACACTGGGACGCATGTTACCCAAGCCCAGGCTCATACAATGAGCCGAAGGAAGGTGATGCAATGTTTTTGCAGTTTTTAAGCGGTATTCTCAGCAATCTGTTTTTCTTTGCGCTTCATGTGAACACCGCCATGGCATTTCCCAAGCCTCTGTCCCCAAAGGAGGAGGCGGACTGCTTTGCCCGGCTCGCCCAGGGGGACAGCCAGGCACGTGCCATGCTGATCGAGCATAATCTGCGGCTGGTGGCTCACATGATCAAGAAGTATTACGCCAACAGCAAGGATCAGGATGAGCTGATCTCCATCGGCACGATGGGGTTGATCAAGGCGGTGAATACCTTTGACGCCGCCAAGGGCTCCAAGTTTGCCACCTATGCGGGGCGGTGTATTGAAAAAGCAACCGTATCATTACGGCTCTAAACGCACGAGGAGAAGCAAAACGAGAGCCTTCGCAGAGTCAGTGGCAGGTATACCAAAAGATTCACGACTCCTTCTACATCCTTTATCGATTGCACCACCACAGAGTATCCTATGCTCCCCTGTACATCCATTCCTTCTATTTTCCTTGCCATCGTCATCTAACAAAAGCGCAGGCATACTTGCTTGAAAATCCAGACCCTCAAAATATTTCTACCATCTCAGGAAAACTAAAATGGTATCGATTTCACAATGGACTTCATCAACAAGATGTTTGTAAAGCTGTCGGTATTGACCGAACAACTTACTCCCGGTATGAAGATACTGTGCTGGATACTTATTCTCTGGACAAGCTTACGCAAATAGCAAACTTCTTTCAAATAGAACCGACCGAATTACTTGATGATTACCATCTATTTCTCTATCACGGTCAAGGTGCACAAATAAAAAGACTGCGAAAGTCTCTGAACCTTACGCAGTCTCAATTTGCAAACTATATTGATGTTCCTCTCGGTACACTGAAAAAATGGGAACAAGATCGTGTCAACATACAACGAACCACTTACGAAAAACTTTCACAACTTTCTTCCCCCTCTCCACACGTCTAACAAACCTATGCAGCGTTTTTCTTTCTGCAAGCGAAAAAGCCCCCCTCCTTAAAAAACAAGCCTTCATAGCGTTGCTGAAGGGCAATGTGATTCGTTGCTGCTACAGGTTTCATCATTTCATCATATACATTGCATATCATAAGACAACTGCTTTCACAGATTTAGGCACAAATAGAAAATTTCGAGTGCTGCATAAACAATAGAGGCGGAGCCATCAGGCACCACCTCTAGTTCTTGCTATGTATGCACAGGATTGTCATCCTCGCACACATATCTACATATCATGTCTACTAATTTTTTGGATTCCTTCTCTGTTAATTGCGACTGCATGTCTTTTATACGATTGATAATAGATTGTGCGTGTATTTCAGCTTTCTTTTTGCTTAAAGCGATCTGTCCATCTTTACTATTTGGATAATGTGATACGATCTGCATTGCATACACCAGCTTTCAGTTCGATTATATTTTATACTGGTTGTACGTTATTCTGCGGGATTGCAAGTTTCTTTTTTATCACAGTAGCTACCACATTCACATGACTGGAAATTACGGCAGTAATCCTCCATTTCTTTACGTTCCAGTACTTCATGTTGATAAGCACTCCTATAATATATTACTCTGGATCTCAGAAATTCAAGCGTTTCCGCAGTTTCTTTTTTAATTTCTAATGTGTTCTCTTTCTTTTCATCTAAAAGCTTACTCAGTTTTACAATCAGCTTACCCGTAATAACAATTTCTTCATATGAATTTTTAAATATTTCCTCGTACATAATCATTCTCCTTTTACATTTTTCTTGAATTGTAGTGCTTTCTATAAATTCTATTAACAGCAACTTTTTCTTTTGTATCTTCATATTCCAAACAGACTTCTTTTGCAGATGCATATACCAACTCCTTCTTCTCTACATATTTCATCGCCTTTTTATACGTAGTTGTAAATCGAACTGGTTGAATAATCCCTCTGGAATACCCATAGAATCTCTTATGTGGAGGATAAAAGTGTAATCTTTCGGATTTCCCGGTACTATCTCCATCAGTTTGATTCTTTGTATCATCCGCTGTATCAACTCTTTTTACTAATGCTGTAAAATATGCTCCTAGGTTATCACAATCTTTCATAGCTTTTATGAACACAAACCCATGTCCCCACAGTTTTTCAATTTGCGAAACTGGCAAAACAAGTTTCCTATACTGTTTGCGTTTAATAAGAATATGAATATGCCATGCACCATTTTGATGCGGCTCCATAACCCGAATGAATTCCAGGTCGGCATAATGGTAGATAAGCCTTTTCCAAAACTTTTTGAAATCCTTGGACACCTGATTAAAATCAAGCTCTTGTTTTGAATAAGTCAATATGACGTGACGTTCATTAATTTTACCGATAAAATTGGCGTTGATAAGCTGTCGCAATTTCTCAAAAGAATGATTCATATTTCGCTGGCAAGTTCCTGCTTGTTGCCTGTACTCCCTCACCTCCCCTGTTCGAGTATCACAGTACTCATTTTGATTGATTCGTTTGATGCATCGTAAGTTTTGAAATCTTTTTTCTACGATGTGAAGTTCTGTCACATTACCTGATAAGCATACATCTGTGATTGCATCATCATCAGGAATGAAGCTGCTACTGTCTTTTACAGTAACCCTGGATTCTAGGTTCATAAAAAACACCTCCATTTAATTTATCAGGAGGGAAAACCTCCTGACACTAATAGACTCAAACTAAACATGCTAAAAACTCCTCTTTTTCAAGCGTTCACAGAAAATTAATAAAGCATTGTGTATAATAACGTCCTGATTTCTCAGGACTAAGATCATTTTATATGTTTTCGGCTGATGTAGCGGTAATAA
>NC_021039.1:1479394-1480820 GCF_000210095.1 Ruminococcus champanellensis 18P13 = JCM 17042 | reverse complement strand
GTAAAAGAAGCATAAAAAAAGCACCTCACAAATGTGAAGTGCAAAAATATCGTCCTATATAAAATTATAAGAAAATGTACCTATTCCAATCTGTTTGTTGTTTCAGCTGTTCCACGATTCCTGGTATGTCCTCATCACTGTCCGCAACCTCAATCCCAAAAGAAACTAAACACATGTCATTATGATTTTTATCCTTTTCTGGAACCAAAAGAATCAAACCAAATCTTTTGCTTTTCTCCGTTTCATAAGGCACGCAAATAATGACTCGTCCAAAACAGTCTTCCTCCAGTACTTCAATTTCGTCATTGGGGTATTGCGTAATGACCTCATCTTCATACTGACTATTCAGTTCTCTTAAAACAGAATCGTGTGCGAAAGTTCAGTAATCCAGACTTGAAATTTGATCTACCAATTCATCAGAATCTTCATCTGAATCATACGCCAGCGGATAATCATATTTCATCATTTTCTCAATCATGGCAATCCATTTTTCACTGGTTTCGGAGTAAATAGAACATGTCTTGCCACCGCCAAAGTCAAGCCCACTGAGTTTGGAAGAAAACGATATAGGATCGGAGAACCGTTTAATCCATACAACAGATATCCCATAAATATCATCGCTGGTGAATTTTGCAGGAACACTCTTGTGCTTAAATTCCCTGTCAGTCACCATTCCGATTGCTTCCACATCTACGAATGCAGCGCCATCCTTCATACGGTATTTTTTCGCAATCAAAATGTCACCTACGTTGATTCCTTCGTAGAGTTTCATCTGCTTTTCGTTCGGATTGCCCATACACCAAAAATTATATTTACAGCAATCGTCTAAAAAGCAATCCGTACCTCCAAATCTAGTACCAACCCCATAAAATTGCATTGAAAAGCCCTCCTATTCACATATTTTTATCTATTATATCACATTAGATACTGTATGTCAAGTTTTTTCGTCTTATAGTTACATAAAAGTGTCTATAGGACATAAAATATATTTCTAATAGTCCGTTAAATCCATACTGAAAAAACAGTATAATATCACTATGAGGTGATACAATGGAACAGGGGCTTAATTATGCTGCAATCGGTGACCGTATTCGGAGATATCGGGAACTATCCAGAATGACACAAGAACAGCTCAGTGAACTTTGTTCATTATCTACTGGGTATATTGGACATCTAGAACGAGGAACACGTTCTCCTTCCCTCGAGACACTTGCTAAAATTGCACAGTTGCTTCGTGTCAGTCTGGATGACCTGGTATTTGGAGAAGCTGAAATTCACAACAATATGATAAAAATTCTCGCATTGACATTAGATGATAAGAACCCAGAAAAAGTGAAGGTTTTTTTAAAAACAGTCTGTGCACTGGCTGATAAACTTGATGACTTTTAACAAAACTGCCCGAAGATGATCCTACGATATCACAAGG
>NC_021039.1:1347860-1479179 GCF_000210095.1 Ruminococcus champanellensis 18P13 = JCM 17042 | reverse complement strand
GTAAAAATTTAAAAATATTTTTGCTTTTTTTAGTATTTTGAGGTATAATGAGTTTGGGGGAATTTCTTTATAGGATAAAGCGCTATCAACATATTCAAAGGAGTTTATATGGAGGATACAAGAAAGATTGCTATCTATTCGAGAAAATCAAAATTCACAGGCAAAGGTGAAAGTATCGGAAATCAGATCGAATTATGTAAAGCTGGCATTCGTACTGCATATTCAGATATTTCTGATGATGCCATTCTGATTTTTGAGGATGAAGGCTTTTCTGGTGGCAATACAAATCGACCACAGTTTCAAGAAATGATGAAGTTATGCCGCAAAAGAAAAATAAAATGTATTGTCTGTTATAGATTGGATCGTATCAGTCGAAATATATGCGATTACACCTCCATGATAGAGGAACTTAATCAATTAGATATTTCCTTTATTTCTATCACTGAAAAATTTGATACGACATCAGCAATTGGCAGGACAATGATGAATATTGCTTCTGTTTTCGCACAGTTTGAACGTGAAACCATTGCAGAACGTATTCGTGATAATATGCTGGAACTTGCCAAGGATGGAAGATGGCTGGGGGGGAATACACCGACAGGATATAGAAGTGTTGAAACCATTGGCAGTATTACAATGGACGGCAGGAAAAGAAAAGCGAGAAAGCTGGAAATCATACCGGATGAAGCAAAACTCATTCAGCTCATATTCTCTAAATTTCTTGAATTTCATTCTCTTACGAAAACTGAAACGTACCTGATTCAAAATAACTACATAACCAAAACCGGAAAATACTTTTCTCGTTTTGCCATTAAAGGGATTCTGATGAACCCGATTTATCTCAAGGCGGACGAAGCTGCATGGAACTATTTTGACACGAAAGAGGTGGAAGTTTTTTCTGATAGAAACTGTTTTGATGGTAATCACGGAGTAATTGCTTACAATAAAACCAAACAGCAAACCGGACATTCAAATAAGGTGCGTGATATCAAAGATTGGATCATCGCCGTAGGCAAACATGAGGGAATCATCAGCGGAGAGGATTGGTGTCAAACGCAGAAACTGCTTGCACAGAACAAATCCAAATCCTATCGGAAACCAAGAAGCAATGTTGCCCTTTTATCCGGTTTGCTTTTTTGTGGAGACTGTGGCAGTTTTATGAGACCAAAATTATCACAGCGAATCAATCAAGATGGAGAATTTATTTATGATTATCTATGCGAACTAAAAGAAAAGAGTAAACGCCAAAAATGTTCGATGAAACGCATCAATGGTAATGAACTGGATCAGGCGATATCTAATGAAATCAAAAAAATCACTTCGGATGAATCTGAACTTCTGCGTATTCTAAAAAAAGAAGCTGCACACGCACAAATGAGGAACACTTCCCATCAGAAAAAAATACTATCCCTGAAAAGAAACAAATCATACACAGAGTGTAAAATAAAGAATTTGATTGCACTGCTTGAAAAGGCAGAAGACACAGCAGCTCATAAATACATTCTGGAAGAAATCAATACACTTGACAAAGCAAAAATAGATATTGAGGCTCAGATTCAGGAGTATGAAGGTATGGAAAGGGTCAATGCCCTATCTGATTTAGAATTTGAAGGACTTGCAAAAATGCTTTGTTCCTTTGCTGATTCCTTTGAAACAATGCCATTAGAACAAAAACGTTTTACGATTAAAACATTTGTAAGAAAAATAGTATGGGATGGATCACAAGTGCACATTTACTTCTTAGGAAATGAAGATGATAAAACTGATATTTCACAAGACGCCCTTCTAGAGCCGCAGCGAGAGGGTTACAAATGAAATCCTCATGCACTTCCGGGGGCAGAAGAAAACAGCCAATGATGTGTACATTGACGAGCCCATCGACACGGACAAGGACGGGAACACCCTGACTCTCATGGACATTGTGGCGGACAGCAGCGATGTGTTCGAGCAGGTGGATCTGACCATCCGCTCCAAGCAGCTGTACCGGTATCTGGACAAGTGCCTGGAGCCAAGAGAGCTGGATATTATCACCCGGCGCTATGGACTGTACAACCACATGCCCCAGACCCAGCGAGAGGTGGCGGATCGGCTTGGCATCAGCCGATCCTATGTGTCCCGGATTGAAAAGCGTGCCCTCAGCAAGCTGAAAGCCATGTATGATGCCGGGGCATAGTCCGGGCTAAGGTGCAGCGCTGCCTGAAAACAGAGTACTTTTCAGCAGAAAAAATACTGTTTTATAGTTGACAGCCCTCCCCGTTTCGCTTATAATAAAGGCAGTACTGCACAGGTTTTGTGCGGTGCAGTCTAAGGAAACCAAATCGTTTAAGGAGAAAAGCAATGGAATTAAAAAATCTTTATAAAGTTCATATGGGGAAAGCCAACTGCGCCATTGACCTGGGAGACGGCAGCGAACGGGGCGAATATGTAAACCAGGACTATATCCTCGCCAAGCTGGGGCGTCCCATGCGGAGCATCAGTCTGATGTACTGCTACTACCCGCTGGACAAAGGCTGGCCGGGTCGGGCAAGTGTGGTTCACGCCAGCCCGGACGTAAGCTTTGCCTGGGATTACCCCTACGATGACTATTTCACCTATCAGGGCGGCATCGGCGGCAGCACAGAGGGGGAACCCTTCTGCTACATGCGGGAGATCCGTGCCCATGGTCAGGATGTGACCCTGACTCTCACCATCGATCCGCATGTTTCCGATGAAATGCTGGCACAGATCGGCAAGGATCTGCGCCCCTTCGGCAGAATGCTGCTGCGGATCAACCATGAAGCCACCGGTAACTGGTTTTCCTTCAACAAGCGCTGCACCTATCAGGAGGTAGCGGATTTCTTTGTGCGCGCTGCCCGGATCATCAAGGAGGAAGCCCCCAACGTATCCGTAATCGTTTGCATCGGCGGCGTGGAGCATGCCGACAAGCAGGAAATTGAAATGGAACAGGAATTTGCCCAGACCATTCCGGCAGCGGATATCTGGTCCGTGGACAAATACATGGCGCTGCACTGGGGCTGGCCCTATGACGTGGCAGAGCCTGGCGGCTCCAGCCATAACCGGGGTACTGTGGCGGAGACCTATGAGATGACCAAGCGCAGTTTTGAACGGTTCCGGTTCCTCAACGGCGGCGTGGCAAAGCCCATGGTCATGTCCGAGTTTAATGCGGACGGGGATGTAACCGGCCCCTATGACCAGGCAAAGATGGTACGGGAGTTCTGTGATCTGCTGGTCAAGGATCAGGCAACCTGGTTCACAGGCTTCACCTTCTACCAGTTCCGGGATCGGGGCAGGCTGGGTCTGGAGATCGAGGATCCCAACAATCCGGAGGTCGGCATCGAACAGCCGGTCATGGATACCTTCCGGGAACTGATCCAGGAGGACTGGTTCCTGCCCAGACTGACCAATCAGGATGCTCAGCAATTGCCGGTTACCCTGCGCTGGGGCGGCTCGGAGGATGCAGAGGGGCTGGCAATGGATCTGCATTTTGAGGGGAATCCTCACTTCTGTGAGCTGTACTTTGAGGATGACACCAATCTGATGATCGAGCTGGGGGGCAAGTGGTTCTACAAGGCACCCAAGACCCGGTTCGTGGATCTGATGCCCCTGTTCTTCAAGAAGCCTCTGACAGGCCCCTGTGATATGACCCTGCGGCTGTTTGCACCTCCTGCAAGCGGTGAAAATGATCTCACCCTGGCAGATGGACTGTTCAACAGCTACACCACCATCGAAAGACTGCCGAAGCTCCGGGTTCGCTACACCCCGGTGGAGAAATAATCCTTTCAGGCAACACAAACGGACAGCCGGGAATCCCCGACTGTCCGTTTTTTAGGCACCTTTGTACGGTGCAGCATTATTCTGTTTTGACCTCTACAACCTCGCTGACGTGGAGGGCACCGTCCAGCACATCCACCGAAATTTTTGCCACATAGCCGCTGTGCCGCAGCAGGATCTCTGCCACCGGATCCTCCACCTTCTGGCGGATCACCCGACGCAGATCCCGGGCGCCGTAGGATTTTCCAAACGCATCCTTGGCGATCTCCTCCAGGGCAGCCCGTGATACCTCCAGCTTGACTTCCTTTTCTGCCAGAGCCTGTTCCATTTCCGACATCATCAGTCCCGCAATGTCTGCAAAATCCGTTACCGTCAGAGGGCGGAATACGACCACCTCGTCCACTCTGCCGATAAACTCCGGACGCAGGAACTCCCGCAGCGCCTTCAGTGCCTTCTCCCGGCTGATCTCCCCCTCGGTCTTGTTAAAGCCCATGCCGGTGCTCTTGTCCGTGGAGCCGGCATTGGAGGTCATGACAATGATGGTATTTTCAAAGCTGACGGATCGTCCGTGGGCATCGCTGAGCCGTCCCTCATCCAGGATCTGCAACAGCAGATTCATAATATCCGGATGCGCCTTTTCGATCTCATCAAACAGCACCACAGAATAGGGGCGGCGGCGCACCTTTTCGGTCAGCTGGCCTGCCTCATCGTATCCCACATAGCCGGGGGGCGAACCGATCATTTTCGCAACCGCATGCTTCTCCATGTATTCGGTCATATCCAGCCGGATCAGTGCTTCCGTGGAGTCGAACATCTCCTCCGCCAGCACCTTGACCAGCTCTGTTTTGCCCACGCCGGTAGGGCCCACAAAGATAAAGGATGCAGGGCGGCGACGCTTGGAAAGCTGCACCCGGGTACGCTTGATGGCACGGCTCAACACACGGATCGCCTCGGTCTGCCCGATGACCCGCTTGGACAGATTCTCCTCCAGATGCTCCAGCTTGGCAAACTCCGTCTGAGTGATCTTGCTGGCAGGCACGCCTGTCCAGACCTCCACCACCTGGGCGAGATCCTCCTCCGTCACTGTGATATTGGCAGTCTGCTTCTCCAGCTTTTCCCGCTGCTCCCGCAGACGGATCAGATCCGCCTTTACCTCCGCCAGAGCCTGATAATCCGGCGCTTCCGACTCCTCGATCTCCTTTTCCTTTGCTTCCTTGTCGGCAATGCTCTTGACGGTTTCGTCCAGCTTACCCAGCTCCGGATGCCGGATGGATGCACAGGCACAGCTTTCATCCAGCAGGTCGATGGCCTTGTCCGGCAGGAACCGGTCATTGATATACCGGTCGGAAAGCACCGCACACATCCGCACCAGATATTCGCTGATCTTCACCCGGTGGAATGCTTCGTAATACTTCTTGATGCCCATCAGCACTGCAACCGTATCATCAATGGAAGGCACGTTCACTGTCACCGGCTGGAACCGGCGCTCCAGGGCGCTGTCCTTTTCAATATACTTCCGGTATTCGCTGAAGGTGGTGGCACCGATGACCTGGATTTCTCCCCGGGACAGGGCAGGCTTGAGAATATTCGCCGCATTCATAGAGCCTTCGGAATCACCCGTGCCAATCAAGTTGTGTACCTCATCGATAAACAGGATGATATTCCCCTGTTCCTTAACCTCGCTGATGAGACCCTTCACCCGGCTTTCAAACTGACCCCGGAACTGGGTGCCAGCCACCAGGGCGGTCAGATCCATCAGATAGACCCGCTTGCCACGCAAATTGAAGGGCACCTCTCCGGCAGCAATCTTCTGGGCGATGCCCTCCGCAATGGCGGTCTTGCCCACACCCGGCTCACCGATCAAGCAGGGATTGTTTTTCTGTCGCCGGGACAGGATCTGGATCACCCGTGCAATTTCCCGTTCTCTGCCCACGATATTATCCAGCTTGCCTTCCTCTGCCCGCTGGCTCAGATTGGTGCAGTAATTGTCCAGGAACTTCAGTTCCTTGCCCTTTTCCTTCTTTTTCTTGCCCTTAGAGGGTTCCTGGGCATGCTCCTGCTTACCGTTCCTGCCTTCCTCCGGCTTCGGCGCATTATTCGCATTGAACAGATTCTGAATAAAGGGCGGCAGAGTGCCGGAGCCCCCCATCTCAAAGTTGTCTCCGTCCATCAGCTCCATCATCTGGTCGGACATCTGCTCCAGCTCTTCGTCCGTAATGCCCATCTGCTCCATGTAGTCCTTGACCTGAGGGATGTTCATCTGCTTGGCGCAAAGCATACAGAGTCCTTCGCTTTTCTTTTCGTTGCCGTGCATGGTCTGAATAAAAACCACTGCAGGACGGCGTTTGCATCTGCTACATAAAACCATCATATTTCTTCATTCCGCCTCCGGAATGCTCCTTCCTTTGCTCAGTCAATTACAGCTTGCCCGACAACTGATAGATATATCGAAACAGCCGACTTTTGAGGATCGTTTCCTCGTTCAGCACCAGCATGGTGTCAGAAGCGGTCACAAACAGCAGCCGCAGGAATATGCACAGCAGGCACAGCAGCATCAGTGCCTCCAGAATGCCCAGCAGCCCACCGGCTGTATGATCCACCACAGGATAAATATTAAAATAGATCCTGGATTCCAGCTTTTTCGCCAATACGGCGATCAGGCTCATCAGGCAGCAGAAGATCGCAACAAACAGGAACGAATTGATGATCCGGATGCAGTCATCCTTCACATAGGTGTCCTCCAGATAGGCTGTGATCTGCCGCATCGAGCCGGTTTCCCCATAGATATGCTGCATGGTTTCCACATACAGCGTATCGTTGTCCGCCAGCTTATCCTCCAAAGACAGCCGTGCATACAAAGGCATCTGCTTTGCCATCAGGCTGCCGAAAGATTCTATGAACGCCCCCCGCAGAATATTCCGGAATTCCGTAGGCGTGGTCACGGTATAGTCACAGGTCTGGTTCACATACCGGTACAACTCATCCTCGAAATCCGCCTTTGCCGGCGAAAGATAAATGTCGATCTTTTTCTCGTCAAACTTGGCACCGTACTCCTGTTTGTCCAGAGCATTCTGTATCACCGCCGTGCCGTCATAATCCGACAGCACCTGGTCAAAGGCATACAGATTGCTTTCCCGGATCAGCCCGGTATACACCGGCTCCGCCAGCATAGCACTGGTGACGGATGTCACCACAACGGACAAAACGTAGCCGATGATGATCAAAAAATTCTTCTTAAATCCTCTTTTGGCGTTGAGATAAATAATAAACAGCGTCAACGCCACTGCCAATATGTCATAAAACCACCAGAATTGGCTCCCCATCGTGTTGTCCTCCTACCTTGCGGCAAATTCAAATCAATTTGCAAAATCCATCCGATCAATCTTGTCATATCCAAACAAGAACAGGTATTTATCTATCTGCAGAAAATCGTCATAGCTGTCAGAAACCTCTACACTGCTTTTCTGCGTCCCGTCGAATGAATATGTTTCCATTCCCACCTTGGTCAGAACGTATGCATTTTCGTCCATTACATGCACATTTTTTACGACTGTGTCAAAATCAATTTGTCTGGGATCCGCCCCCACAGAATCCAGCAAAACCAGACTGGAACGCCGCTTCGTTTCGTTTTCAAACAACAATGCCGCCTTCCCGTTTTCACTGCTTCCCCCCACCAGCGTACCGGTGTAGGCATACATGCCGGTCTGTTGTCCGGCGTTGTCATAAAAGGCACACCGGGTATCCCCCATCAGAAATACGCCGCTGTCCGTTACGGACAGGGAAATACAGAAGGTGTTCAACGGCTCGGAGGTCCACTGCTCCCCCTTACTGTCAAACAGGAAGGAGCGAACAGTTGAGAGGATCTGTCCGTCCTGTACAGTAAGCAGCACAATGGAGCAGCCGTTGCCCTTTGGATTGAATGCCAGATCCGACACCCGATCCACACAGTCCCGGCTGTAGATCTCCTGGCCGTTTTCGTCATACACCCGGATGGTGCATGCGCACAGCTGGGATGTGGTCACCACCGCCACATTGCCGTTGGAGCTGAGCCGGGCAAAGACGATCTGTTCGTCCAGTTCCTTGGTGTACAGAGTCTTGCTCTTGCTTTCCACCCGGAACTGGTTGCCGCTGCTTTCGTAGATCAGCGCTTTTTTCCCCGCAACCTCCATCATGGCGTTTGCATAGGCATGCTGCCTGCTTTCCCGCAGGTTGCCGTCCAGCCCATAGATATAGAAATTGGCATCGCTTAAAATCACAAGGCTGCCATTCATATCTGCGGTCTCATAGTCGATGCCTCCGGAAACCGTCAGAGGAAAATTCCCCTCTGCCAGGGTTCCGTCATTTTGCCGGATGGTCTGGTACCGGGTACCGATCCCCTCCAGCTTCGGATACCAGACATCCCGGCGGGCGTAGATAATCCCCGCCAGCAGCAGGAGCATCAGAAACAAAAACAGCTTCTGCATCCTGCGCCGTCGGTTCCGCCTTCGTCTTGCTACTACAATGTCCTGTGTGTTGTATTCAGTCGCCATAGTATTTTACCGGATCCATCCCGGAACGGGTACCGGCTCCATCTCCTTTTTTACAATCCGGAGTCCTTTTTTCGGCTCTGTCTGATATGCATCGTCATAGAACACCCGGTTCAGATACAAACCGCATGCCATTGCGGTTTTTCCGGCGCATCGCCGATCCCGGGCTGCCAGGATTCCGTCCAGATCCGAAAGCTTCAGCTTGCCGTCATTGACCTGCAGCATGGTGCCCACAAGGATCCTAATCATATTATACAGAAAACCATCGCCTTTGACAAGTAGTATTATAGAATCTCCGCTCATTTCTACAGAAAAATCATAGATGGTGCGGACAGTACTGGTACGCTGTGCCTGGGCGCTGCAAAAGCTTTTGAAGTCATGGGTGCCGATAAAGCGATCCGCACAGGCTTGTAGCAATGCCGGATCAATGGGGCGTCGGTGGTGACAGGCAAGATCCCGCAGAAACGGGTTGGGGGATTCACTGTTGTGGATCAGATACAGGTATTCTTTCCCCCGGCAGGCATACCGGGCGTGAAACGACAGTGCCGCATCCTCCGCACTGAGCAGGGAAATATCATCCGGCAACCTGCCGTTGACCCCCCGCACCAGATTCAGCGGCTGGATCGGACGCTCCGTCTGAAAGGAAAAGCAATACTGCCGGGCATGCACCCCCGTATCCGTCCGGGAACAGCCGTAAATGGTCGCCGGATGGTTCAGCACACTGCCCAGCGCCTGCTCCACCGCCTCCTGGACGGTGTGGGCATTATCCTGTCGCTGAAAGCCGTGATACTTTGTGCCCCGGTATGCCATCATGCATTTGAGGGTTCGCATGGGTGCACCTTCTTTCTTCGTTTCTTCCATACACATGCCGCTGCCAGATCTGCCCCCAACAGCAGCACACTGGCTCCGGTAATGAGAACACCCTCCCGGAATCCGTCCGGCACATAGTTCAGCCGGATGCTGTGGGTGCCGGGGGTCAGCCGAATGCCGGTCATGGCACCGCACAGAGGTACCAGCTCCGCCGGTTCCCCGTCCACCTGAGCACTCCAGCCCGGTTCAAAGGGAATGGAGCAGTAGAGCATGCCCTCTGTCCTGACCGTAACATTGCCCGACACGGATGTATCCTTCACCTGAAGATCCGTCAGAACCTCATCCCCCAGGCGCTGATACCCCTCCTCCAGTACCTGCCGGTTCAGCCGGTACACATACAAGGTCAGATACTGATCCGTATCCGCCGGGATCTCTCCGCCAATGGAAACCGTTTCCCCGGCGGAAATGCTGCCCAGGGGGAACAGATAGGGACGGCGCTCCATGTTGTAGCTCTGGGGCTGTATACCCAGCCGGTCTACCTCCACGTTTTTGATGCCGCCGCCGCTGACGTAGGCATAATAGATTCCGTCCTCCGCAGGGGTGAAATCAAAGGCAGCCCTGCCCGGCGCAGAACCGGCGCAGATGTGATAGCTGCCATAGTGATTGCTGTCGGCGGTAATGTCTGTATGCCGGGTGCCGGAAGGCAGCTCCGCAGAAAACAGATCCTTCGGGATCCCGGTCATGGCGGAAAACAGTTTATTCTGGTTGTGAAATACGTTGCCGCCACTGGTCATAGCACAATTCAGCACGTCCTCCTCCACCATATAGCCCAGGGGCAATGCATAATTTGTCCGGTATGCGGTCACAGGAGCAGCGGAAAGTACCTCCGTGTACAGGGCTGCATCCGGCAGATACCCATCCACCGCAAATACATACCTGACCCCAAGCAGCATATTGGTGAAGGGGGTGGAGGCACTGTAGCAGTACCGGTTGGCATTCTCCCCGGCGGACAGACCGATCCGCTTGAGCATGCCGGTCACTGCCACATTGGCAGAGGAAGAAAACTGGGATACCCCGTTAAAGCCCATCAACGCCCCCTCATTGAGGGTGTAGGTTCGGCTTTCCTCCGCCCGGTAGAAGTCCGCATCCTGCAGGGACAGCTGCTCCAGCAGGGTTTCCATCTGTACATTGTTCCGGGGATACACTTCCCGGTTGGTGGATCCCACCTGCTGGTTTCCCAGCCGCACCTGGAACAGCATTTCCACTGTAACGGCAATCACCAGGATCCGGTTCAGCTCCCGGCGGCTGCATTGCCGGAACTGCCGGGCAAGCAGCAGAAGCAGAAAGCCGATCCCCAGCAGACCGCTGCAAATCACGGCAAATCTGGTCTGCCGTCCCCAGGAAAGGATGCAGAGCGCACCTGTACCAAGGAGGATGGGCACAAATTGGAACCGCTGCCATCGGTCCAGGGTGCAGTATGCCCGATAGGACAGCACCACCAGTACGAAAGAGATCAGAAAGGAGAACCGGTAGGGCAGCATGTTTGTGAAGTGAAATCCGTGCCAGATATAGTTGAGGATGTTCAGACTACAGCTAGCAAAGAGGAATCCCAGCAGGGATACTGCGCAAAGCTTTTCACGGAGGGGAATTTTCTTTGCGGAAATGAACGCAAAGAACAGCACCACACAAAGCATGCCGCAGGACACGTTGGGCAGTCCCTCCAGGGAGGTAGGGCGCTGAAAGCTCAGCAGATTGGACAGCATGTCCCGCCAGTCCAACTGCCACAGGGCTTTCTTCGGGAACTGACTGTTGGCGCTGTAGCTGAGTCCCAATGCCCGGTATGCAGGCAGCAGCAGCCAGGCGGACAGTCCGCCTCCTATCAGGGAACAGTATGCAAACCGAATCCCTGCCAGCAGCCACTGCCGGATGCTCCGGCCCAGACAGATGCACAGTACAAAAAACGCCAGTACGCTGAAAATGCAGGTCATATAGCCAATATAGTAGTTGGAAATCAAAGACAACCCCAGTGCAAGGGGATAGAGCCAACGCTTCCCGTCCCGGACAAGCCAGACCAGACCCAGCATGACCAGGGGCAGCAATGCCACCGTATCCAGCCACATAACGTTCCAGTAATAGCCGGTCATATAATCGCACAGGGCATAGAGCATGGAAAAGCACACCAAAGACATATCCCGGCGGTGAAACAGATCCTTCAGCAGCATGCCGCAGAACAGCCCGGCAAAGCCCACCTTCATCATCACGAACAGGGTCAGAGCCTCCCGGAGCCATACTGCCGGCACAAACAGCACCAGCAGATTCAGCGGACTTGCGGTGTAATAGGAAGCAAGGCTGAGGAAATTGGTGCCCAGTCCGGAGCGCCAGGTATAGAGCATGGAACCGCCGGTCTGGAGCTTTTCCTGCAACAGCCGGAGAAAGGGGTAATATTGGTGCCACAGATCCGTCACCAGAATCTGGGCATTGCCGAAGGGGTAGATCCCCTGGATCACAAAGCCAAAGCCGAACAGCAAACAGGGCAGCAGAAAGCACCACAGCAGTGGATGCCGTTCTGCCCTGCGGCTGATGCGTCCTGCCAGTTTCAGCACACGCTGCATCATGGATCCCTCCGGTCAGATCAACCGGGGCAGCACGATGGCTGCCGCCAGAAAAACACAGGTAACGCCCAGGGCTATATAATCCCGGGCACCGGACTGCATCTGCCGCAGCCGGGTGCGTCCCTCTCCGCCCCGGTAGCACCGACATTCCATGGCGGTGGCAAGCTCCTCCGCCCGGCGGAATGCGGACACAAACAGGGGGATCAGAATGGGAATCAGCGCCTTTGCACGCTGCATCAGACTGCCGCTTTCCAGATCCGCCCCCCGTGCCTTCTGCGCCGCCATGATCTTGTCGGTTTCCTCGATCAGCGTAGGGATGAACCGGAGGGCGATGGTCATCATCATCGCCAGCTCATGCACCGGCACATGCAGCTTTTTCAAGGGAGAAAGCAGTCGCTCGATGGCGTCAGTCAACTGGATGGGGGACGTGGTATAGGTCAGCAGAGAAGTGCCGGCGATCAGGAACATGATGCGGATCACCATAAACACGGAGGTCTGGATGCCCCCCTGGGTAATGTGGATAAACTTCCAGGCAAACAGCACCGTTCCCTTGTCGATGAACAGCAGGTTCAGCAGGGATGTGAAGATCAGAATGGGAACGATGGGCTTGATGCTTTTGACAAACATCTTTGCCGGGATCCGGGACAGGGCGATGGCAAACAGGCAGAACACGCCTCCCACTGCCAGTCCCAGCGCCTTCTGGGTCACAAACAGCATGACGATGAACAGGGTGGTAAGGATGATCTTGAACCGGGCATCCAGCCGGTGGATCACACTTTCTCCGGGAAAGTACTGCCCCAGGGTAATGTCCTTCAGCATGTTCCATCACCGCCTTTTTCCTTCAGATGCCGCAACAGCATATCCTTTGCATACGCCACCGTATACACCTGGCTGTCAAACCGATAGCCCCGGCTTTCCAGTGCGTTGAACACCCGGGTGATCTGTGGCACGGACAAGCCCAGTCTCCGGATCTCCTCAGAACGGCGGAACACATGCTCCGGGGTGTCGTAGCAGAACACCTTGCCCTGGTTCATCACCAGGATCTTGGAGGCGAACCGTGCCACATCCTCCATACTGTGGGACACCAGGATAATGGTACCCCCATGGCTCCGGTGGTACGCCTTCAGTTGATCCAGAATCCGGTCCCTGCCCCGGGGATCCAGCCCGGCGGTAGGCTCGTCCAGGATCAACACCCGTGGTTCCATTGCCATGACGCCGGCAATGGCAACCCGGCGCTTTTGTCCTCCGGACAGGGCAAAGGGAGGCTGCTCCAGCAGCTCCGGTGCCAGACCTACTGCCTGGGCAGTCTGCCGCACCCGCCGGTCGATCTCCTGTTCATCCAGTCCCATATTCCGGGGGCCGAATGCAATGTCCTTATACACGGTTTCTTCAAACAGCTGGTATTCCGGATACTGAAACACCAGTCCTACCTGGAACCGCACCTGCCGCATATCCGCCTTTTTCAGCGCCCAGATATCCTGCCCGTCCAGGAGGATCCTGCCGGAGGTGGGCTTCAGCAAGCCGTTGAACTGCTGAATCAGGGTGGATTTCCCGGAGCCGGTATGGCCGATCAGACCAACAAACTCCCCGTCCTGGATTTCCAGATCCACATGATCCACAGCGGTTTTTTCAAAAGGAGTGCCTACACTGTACTGATAGGTCAGTCCCTCAGTTTTCAGAATTGCCAATCGTCTCTCTCCTCCATGGATATTCACACACCGGGCGCATCCGGTGCTCCCAGCAGCTGTGCCAGTGCCTCCACGCATTCCTCCTCGTGGATGATGTGGGGATCCAGCTGACAGCCAGCCTGGTTCAGCAGATACACAAGCTCCGTCACCTGGGGCACATCCAGCCCCACATCCTTCAGCTGCGCCACATGGGAAAACACCTGCCGGGGGGTATCGTCCAGCAGCACCCTGCCGCTGTCCATCACCACCACCCGGTCACATTCCGCCGCTTCCTCCATATAGTGGGTAATCAGCACAATGGTGATGCCGTATTCCCGGTTCAGACTCCGGATGGTGCGCATGACCTGCCGCCTGCCGTGGGGATCCAGCATAGCGGTGGGCTCGTCCAGCACGATACAGTCCGGCCGCATGGCAATGATACCGGCAATGGCGACCCGCTGCTTCTGTCCTCCGGACAGCTGGTGGGGGGCATGATGCCGGTACTCGTACATATGCACCGCTTTCAGAGCATCATCCACCCGCTTGCGCATTTCCTCCCGGGGCACCCCCAGGTTTTCCGGTGCAAATGCCACATCCTCCTCCACAATGGTAGCCACAATCTGGTTGTCCGGATTCTGAAACACCATGCCCACATGCTGCCGGATGTCAAACAGCAGCTCCGGATCGGAGGTGTCCATGCCCTCCACCAGCACCTTGCCGGAGGTAGGCTGCAAAATGGCATTCAGGTGCTTTGCAAGGGTGGATTTACCGGAACCGTTATGTCCCAGCACTGCCACGAATTCTCCCCGGCGGATCTGTAAATTCACGCCCTTTAGCACTTCATGAGCAGGCTTCTCCGGCTCCAATTCGTTTTCGTATGCAAAGTGCAGATCCTGCACTTCAATGATGCAGTTTTCAGCCATGATCCGGCTCCTTTCGTAGCATGGGTTCGGCAGGACACGATGCATGCCCAAAACAGGAAGCAGGGCAATGCGCGGACACTTGTCCCGCTGTTGCCCCACATACCGCCGTATCCCATACCATATTTCCGGGACACTGCCCTTATTCAGCCTGCCAGATTGCCGTTGCACCGCAGGGCAGGTATAAACCGCTTTGCTCCACCGGCAGCCCGATTTCATCAAATTGTACGCTGCCGCCAAGCTTTTTTTGCAGCACCGTTCCCAGGATATACCCCATCACCGAAGAGGAGAGCCCGGTGGTATAGCTGTTGATGAGGAAAAACAGCGGATCCTCCGAAAGCGCCCCGGCGCAAAGCTGCACCAGATCATACACGCAGTTTTCCAGCTTCCAGACCTCTCCCCCGGGGCCACGCCCATAGCTGGGGGGATCCATCACAATGGCATCGTACTTTCTTCCCCGGCGGATCTCCCGCTGCACGAATTTTTCACAGTCATCCACGATCCACCGGATGGGTTTTTCCGTCAGACCGGATGCCGCCGCATTGTCCCGCGCCCACTGAACCATGCCCTTGGAGGCATCCACATGGCACACGGAAGCACCAGCCTGGGCGCAGGCAAGGGTGGCGCCTCCGGTGTATGCGAACAGATTCAATACGCTGATGGGTCTGCCTGCGTTCTGGATCAGTCCGGACATATAGTCCCAGTTCACCGCCTGCTCCGGGAACAACCCTGTATGCTTGAAGCCGGTGGGGCGGATCTGAAACGTCAGCGCCTTGTAGTGAAGCATCCAGGAATCGGGCAGCTTTCTGCGGAAGCTCCAGCTACCGCCTCCTGCATTGGAGCGATGATAATGACCGTCCGCCGTGTCCCACTGAGGTACGGCATGGGGCGTTTTCCAGATGATCTGCGGATCCGGCCGGATCAGACTCACGCCGTTCCAAAGCTCCAGCTTCTCTCCGTCGGAGGTGTCCAGGATCCGGTATTCCTTCCAGTTGTCTGCAATTCTCAAAGCTTATCGTCCTACTTTTTCTCTGATTTTATCCGCAATCTCCATTGCAAAGGTATTGATGAGCCGGAAGTCACGCCCCTCCAGCATCACCCGGATCAGTGGCTCCGTACCGCTTTCCCGTACCAGGATCCTGCCCGTATCCCCCAGTTCCTCCTCACGCTTTGCGATCAGTCCAGTGATATCCGGGTCATTCTTCCACATTTCCCGATCCTTTGCGGCGATCTTGACGTTGATCATCACCTGTGGGAAATGCTCCATCACAGTGGCAAGCTCACTGAGCTTCTTGCCGGTCTGCGCCATGATCTCCATCAGCTTTGCGCCGGATAGCTGTCCGTCTCCGGTGGTAGCCTCATCCAAGAAGATAATGTGACCACTTTGCTCGCCGCCAATGTTATAGCCTCCGTCCAGCATTTTCTCCAGCACATACCGGTCGCCGACGGATGCAACCACCACGTCAATGCCGGCTGCTGCCGCAAAATGCTGGAAACCCAGGTTGGTCATCACCGTAACCACAGCGGCATTGTTCTTCAGCTTGTTCTGATCCTTGTATGCCTTGGCGAAAATGGCAATCAGCTTGTCGCCGTCCACCAACTCGCCCTTTTCGTCCACCGCCAGGCACCGATCCGCATCCCCGTCGAAAGCAAGACCCAAGTCGCACTGATGCTCCGGTACAAACTCCATAAGGTTTTCCGTATGGGTGGAGCCGCAGTCGGCGTTGATGTTGCTGCCGTCGGGCTGATCGCAGACCATCAGCACCTCTGCCCCCATACCCTCAAACAGCTTCTTTGCTGTGGCAGAAGCACTGCCGTTGGCACAGTCCAGGGCTACCCGCAGCCCCTTCAGATCCGTATGGATCGCCTTCTGGATATAACGAATATAGTCCCGCTGTGCGTCCTGGTACACGCTGATGCGCCCCACGTTGGTATGGGACTGGAGCTTGATCTGCTCCGGGTGATCCAGGATCAGCGCCTCGATCTCCTCCTCGATTTCATCGGACAGCTTATAGCCCGTGGAGGAAAACAGCTTGATGCCGTTGAATTCCACGCTGTTGTGGGAGGCGGAGATCATCACTCCGGCATCCGCCGCATTGAGCCGGACAAGGGTCGCCACAGCCGGCGTGGGCACAACGCCCAGCAGCTCCGCATTGGCTCCCACAGAGCAGATGCCTGCCGCCAGGGCAGCTTCCAGAATATCCGAGGAAATCCGGGTATCCTTGCCGATATAGATCATCGGCTTGTGATTCATCTTCCGGGTCAGCACCAGTGCCGCCGCTCTGCCGATCTGCATCGCAAGCTCACAGGTCAGCTCCGTAATCGCCACACCTCTTGCGCCGTCTGTTCCGAATAGTCTTCCCATTTGTCCAATCTCCTTATTTGTAGTGTAGTATTGTATGCTATCACAAGGTCAGCTGACCGTCCTGGCTTCCCTCCTGTGGAATGCCCAGATGCTGATAGGCAAGCTGGGTTGCGCATCTGCCCCGGGGCGTCCGGGACAAAAAGCCCAGCTGCATCAGATACGGCTCGCACACATCCTCCAGGGTCACAGCCTCCTCCCCGATGGCGGAAGCCAGGGTTTCCAGGCCGACCGGTCCCCCGTTGTAGCCCTTGATGATCATTTGCAGCATCCGTTTGTCCAGACTGTCCAGCCCCAGCTCATCGATCTCCAGCTTGTCGAGAGCGGTACAGGCAATCTGGCGGGAGATTCTTCCGTCCCCCATAACATCTGCAAAATCCCGTACCCGCTTCAGCAGCCGGTTGGCAATACGGGGTGTGCCCCGGGCACGCCGGGCAAGCTCCATAGCGCCGTCGTATTCACAGGGAATCCCCAGCAGCATGCTGCTGCGGCGGATGATGTCGCACAATTGCTCCGGCGGGTACAGCTCCAGCCGCTGGATGATGCCGAACCGATCCCGCAGGGGGGAGGTCAACTGTCCCGCACGGGTGGTAGCCCCCACCAGAGTGAATTTCGGCAGATCCACCCGGATGGAATTGGCGGAGGGCCCCTTGCCGATCACAATATCCAGGGCATTGTCCTCCATGGCCGGATACAGCACCTCCTCCACCGCCCGGGAAAGCCGATGGATCTCGTCAATGAACAGCACGTCATTTTCCGACAGATTCGTCAGCAGTGCCGCCAGATCCCCTGCCTTTTCAATGGCAGGGCCGGAGGTGATCCGCAGGTTGACACCCATCTCCTGGGCAATGATGCCTGCAAGGGTGGTCTTGCCCAGACCGGGGGGACCATACAGCAGCACATGATCCAGAGGCTCCCCTCTGCGGCGTGCTGCTTCAATATAAACCGCCAGGTTTTCCTTGACCTTATCCTGACCGATATATTCATTGAGTGTTTTCGGACGGAGGGAGAACTCCAGTTCCACATCCGGAGGAGTAAACTCCGGAGCGGTCATCCGGCTCTCAAACTCCATTTCACCAGTATCTATCACATGAACCTCCAACAGCTATGCCGGGTATGGCAATCAGCGCTCAAAGAACCGCTTTTTGCGGACATAGAAGGGATCGATGCCCTGAACCGCCTTTTTCGCAGCCTCCTGCTCCATGCTCAAAAAGCACAGGCTGTCCCCGGGATGCACCACCTCTGCCAGATATTTGGACAGGGGGTAGAACAGCTTCCGGGTGCTGCCGATCATATCGAATACAAACAGGATCTGGGGCCTTTCACAGCCCCGCACCATTTCCAGAATATATGCAGCGTCCACATTGGGCTGCTTGGACAGGTATTTGGATGCAGCCTTGGTCAGATAGGGTACCTGACGGGACAGCTTCCGATACTGGATGGTTTCCTCCTCTTTCATGGAGATGGCAGGAATGTTCAGGTTGTGTGCGATCATCAGAATGCTCTGGATCTCCTGGGGGGAGAACTCCTTGCCGTAGGAATTGGGGTTCAGTACGGCGGAAGCAGACTGGATCAGATCAAACAGCCGCAGACAATTGAGCTTGTAGCAGTTCACATACCGCTTCGCAAAGACCTGGAGGGAACGGAAGCTGGTGAAAAAGGGAATGAACACATCCCCATCCGGATTGGTGGTGGTAATCAGTTCCATCTGCACGCTGCCGTCCGGATTGGGCTTCACCGGATTTTTGCAGATGACATACACATCGCTTTTGATCAGGGTCTGCAGGAACAGGGATCGCTTTTCCGGGTGAGCAATGGCCTCCCGCAGCAATTCGTCAAGATTCATAGAAAACTTTCCTTCCCTTCATGTAATATCCAAGGCGGCATGCGGTGCCGCTTCAGGCAATACTGCACAATGCACATACACTGCATAAGCGCTATGCGGTATTGCCTTATTTTTTTCTGTTGCCGATGGTGCGCAGGGTTTGCTTGATCAGTTCAGCTGCCGGCAGCTGATCGTCCAGCGTTGCCAGAATGGGCGTCACCTCGCCCTGGGTATACCCCAGCACCAGCAATGCGGACAGGGCTTCTGCAACGCTGCCCTGTGCGGTCCGGGATACCGGCTCATTGCTGCCGTCCGGCTGGGGCAGCGGCTCCTTGCTGATCTTATCCTTCAGCTCCAGCACAATGCGCTGGGCGGTTTTCGCTCCGATGCCCTTGACCTTCGTCAGCACCTTGCTGTCCCCGGCGGCAACCGTCAGCATAAACCGGGTCGGCTCCAGATCCGAGAGAATGGACAACGCCGCCTTGGGTCCCACCCCGGAGATGCTGATGAGCAGCTGAAAGCAGCGCAGCTCCTGCTGATCGGAAAAGCCGAACAACTCGATATTCTCGTCCCGGACATATAAATATGTATACAGGAACACTTCCCTGCCGGTTTCGCCGATTCCGCCGGATGCGGCATAGGTGGTGCGGCAGGCATAGCCAACGCCCCCGCATTCAATCACCACAAGCCCCGGTTCTTTGTGAATCAATTTGCCTCGCAGGCTGTACAGCACCCTTGTGCCACCTCCCTATAAAACGCAACCCCGCACAAGCTTTGTGCAGTGTTGCCCTAGATTCTTCCCGTGCGTTGGGTCAGAGAACGAGCACCCCGGCTGCAATGACCGTGACAGATGGCAAGCGCCAGTGCATCCGCAGCATCATCCGGCTTGGGAATCTGCTCCAGGTGCAGGATCCGCCGGGTCATTTCCATAACCTGCCGCTTTTCTGCCTTACCGTAACCCACCACCGCCTGCTTGACCTGAGAGGGAGTATACTCGGCAATCGGCACTCCATGCTGCACGGCGGCAAGCAGGATCACCCCTCTTGCCTGTGCCACGTCGATGCCGGTGGTCTTGTTGGAGTAGAAAAACAGCTGCTCGATGGCAAGGGCATCCGGCTTGAATCGCTCCAGAATAAAGCACATATCCTCGTAAATATTCCCCAGGCGCTGGGGAAAGTCCGTATGCGCCTCCGTCAGAATCGCCCCGTATTCCAGAGTGGTAAATTCCACGCCCCGGTAGTCCAGCACGCCAAAGCCTACAATGGCATAACCCGGGTCGATGCCGATGATTCGCATAATGCACACCCTTCACACGATAGTACTATTTATTATAGCATACTTCCGCACAGTATTTCAAGGGCTGGACTGACTTTTTCTCATATTGCCGCCTCCCGGCAAGCGCCTCTACCGCCACATGTTCCGATTTCTGGAAGCGTTTCCGTCATATCACACAGATATTTCCGGCAATGTCCTTGCATTCCCCGGCGATTTCTATGCAATCTGACGAAAAAGCGGCTGTCCTGCGGTCATAAAGGCTTTGCAGGCTGCGCCTTGATTTTTTCTCTGAAATCCGGTATAATGGCATAGAATCAGAAAAACACGGGAGGCTCCCTTATGGACTTACAAGCACTGCGTGCCCAGATCAACCAGCTGGATGAAACCATTCTCAGCGCCTTTGCACAGCGCATGACCATTTGCAGACAGGTGGGGGTTTACAAGAAAGAAAACCATATGCCCGTTTTTCAGAAGGATCGGGAGGATCAGGTCATCCAACGGATCCGGGATATGGCGCCGCCGGATATGTCCCAGAGCGCTGCAGCACTGTTTGCCGCCATTATGGACATCAGCAAATGCTACCAGCAGCAGGTACTGGCGGATGCCTCCTGGATGCCTTCTTTTCAGCAGGTCAAGACGCTGTCCTGTGCCCGGGCAGGCTGTCAGGGCACCCGTGGCTCCAATTCCGAGACCGCCCTGCGGATGCTGTTTCCGGGAGCCGAGGCGAAATTCTACGCCACCTTCGGGGATGTATGCAAAGCAGTTGGCTCCGGAGAGATCGACTTTGGCATCCTGCCCATCCAGAACACCACCACCGGCACGGTGATTCCCACCTATGAGCTGCTGCACCAACAGGTGGGCTACATTGCTGCCACGGTAAATCTGGAGATCCGGCACTGTCTGGCGATCCGGAAGGACATGGATCCGGCAAAGCTGACCACCGTCTGCTCCCATCCCCAGGCCTTGCAGCAATGCAGCGGCTTTCTCCGGGAAAGCGGACTGGAGCAGCTGTCCTACAGCAATACCGCAACGGCAGCCCGGTTTGTTGCCCAGTCCCCCCTGCCCTATGCAGCTGTATGCAGCCCCCGGTGCGCGGAGCAGTACGGACTGAGGATCCTGCGCCCGGACATTGCGGACGCCATGGAAAACGTGACAAAGTTCATCTGCTTTTCAAAGGAATGCCTGATCCCGGAACAGGCAGATACCATCTCCATCATTGCGGAGCTGCCAAACCGGGCGGGAAGCCTGTCCCGGATGCTGAATAAATTTGCGGCAAACGGGCTGGATCTGCAAAAACTGGAAAGCCGCCCGGTGGCGGACGGCAGCTTTGATGTACGATTCTATCTGGACTTCAGCGGCAATGTGCTGGACCCCAGGGTAAATGCGCTGCTGGCTGACCTGGCAGGCTCCCTGAGCGAGTTCCGTTTTCTGGGCAATCATCAGACCCTGGGGTGAGTCCCATGCAGCCGGGTGCACAGCAGCAGACATATCGCCGCACCCACTGTATAGCCCCCAAGATCAATCCATACGTCCTTGATCATACCGGATCTTCCGGCAACAAACAGCTGGATGGTTTCGTCCAGCAGCGCCGTCCCCACACCGCACAGGATAAGCCGCTCCCAATGCTGTTTCCATGCTTGATGCAGCAATGCTGCCAGTTCTATGCCCAGTATGCAAAATTCCGTGCCGTGGGCAAGCTTGCGCAGCACCCCGTCGGAGGCGTTCCCTTCCGGGCTTACAGGCAGGGAAATGATATGGGACAGCAGCTCCGCCGCCTTGCCGCTGATGGCACCGGAAACAGAAGCTGGCATCAGGGAATTGCCCCAGATAAAGCATATCGTCAGAACGATCAGTCCATACAGCACCGTTGGTTTTTTTCGTTTCATTTTCATACTCACCACCTGATTCTCATTATAGCATATCCGTCAAAGTGTTGTCAAAAAAAACGACAACATCTTCTACTGACAAACCTGCTTTCTTGATAGGATATAAAAGGGCAGTGTGAATTGTATAATACAAGCAACGTAAGATATCGTACAATATGACGAATTTTCAGAGAGTCATGTTAATTCAAGCGTATTTATTTGACTTTCCCGCCGAAACACGTTATAATAGACACATGACTATTTATGTGGACGCAGCGCATCGTCCGCATTCGCTTTTGAACAACGGACAAGCATTCGGCATATACTGCTTTGGTCTGCATATGTGAATCGAAACAAACAGATATAGACACTGATATATTATATAGAGAGCAGCCCATTTCCAGAAGGGAACTCGATTCAATATTTGGGGGCGAGAGAATGATAACCAACAGTACCGGTCTGGAACAGACCAGTATGACAGAAAATATGATCACCGAAGTTACCATAGAGGCATTGCAAACCAATCAGGAGGGGATCACCCAGTATCCCATCCTGGAGTTTGACGAAAATGCATTGAATCTGCTTTGCACAGGCATTCAGGAAACGCTGAAGCACAGTACGCTGAAGCCAGCAGGATCCGCTGCATACCGGGCAGTCAAGCGGATTCTTGACGTTGTACTTTCCGCGCTGGGCATTCTGCTCCTTTTGATCCCGGGACTGATCGTTGCCGCTATTATCTACATAGAGGATAAAGGAAAACCCATATTTTCCCAGGTTCGACTGACGGAAAACGGAACGCCCTTCCGCATGTATAAATTCCGTTCCATGTGCATGGACGCTGAAAAGCGCTTTGAAGAAGTCCAGAAGAAAAACGAATGTGACGGCATTGCTTTTAAAAGCAAGCACGATCCCCGGATCACCCGGATCGGTGGTTTTATCCGCAAAACCTCCATTGATGAGCTGCCTCAGCTGTTCAATGTGCTTAAGGGAGATATGTCCCTGATCGGTCCCCGTCCGCCCCTTCCCCGGGAAGTGGTGCTGTATACCCCTGCCCAGATGGAGCGTCTGATGGTCAAGGGCGGTCTGTCCTGCATTTGTCAGTGCGAGGGCAGAAGCGATATGGCATTTGACGAATGGGTGGAATCCGACGTGCGATACATCCGTACCAGAAGCCTTGGTCTGGACTGCAAGTTGTTTTTCTCCACCATTGCTGTGGTACTCAAGCGTAAGGGCGCAAGATAATAGAATATACAAACAAACCGCCGCTGTATTATCTGTACAGCGGCGGTTTCCATGTAGTTTTTTATATGACATCATACATTCTGCTGGGCAGCTTTCTTTGCCTTTTGTAGCCGCACATCCGTTCCCACAAAATGCAGCCCCGTATAGGTGGCAAAGAGCCGGGACACGATCCGGTCCTCATACCGGCGCTGCACCTGCTCATGGGTCAGATTGGTGCTGATGATGGTGGGCAGGCCGCAGTTGAGCCGGGTGTTGATGATGTTGTACACAGTGGACACATAAAAGCTGCTGTCAAATTCTGCACCCAGATCGTCCAGGATCAGCAGATCACAGGTCAGCAGAATCTCCAGGGTATCCGCCCCTACCTCGCCTCTGCCGAAATGCTCCCGCTCCACCCGGCGCAGCAGGTTGATGACCGAATCGTACAGCACCCCATACCCCTTCTGCATCACCTCGCTGGCAATGGCAAGGGACAGATGGGTCTTGCCAAGCCCCGTGTTGCCGGACAGCAGCAGACTGGGGGCATGGGAATCAAACTGGGCTGCATACCGCTTGCAGAAGGCAAGGATCCGTCGCATGGTCTCGTAGCATGCCGGATCGTTCCGGTAATACTCCAGAGAAAAGCTGTCGAAGCTGCACAGCTTCACCTGGGCATGCCGGTTCATCTCCTCGATAGCAAGTCTGCCCAGCTCCCGCTTCAGACAGTCACAGTAGCACCCGTTGGCATAGCCCGTGTCATCGCATTTGGGGCAGGTATAGTGCAGCTCCAGATAATCCTCTGGCAAGCCGTTGGCAAGGAGCATCTGCCGGACGATTCGCTGCCCCTCCAGATTCCGGCGGCGGATCTGCTCGATCTGCTCCTGGGTGTCTCCCCCAGCCTGCAGCACATGAAACAGCTCCATTGCCGTATCCGACAGGCGGCTGTTGATCTCCCGGATCTGGGGAAAGCGTTCGTTCACTTCCCTGGTGCGCGCCTCCGCCAGGGCGTTTGCCGCCGTGCGCCGTGCCTGGATGGTACGCATAGCCTCCTGAAACTGTTCGTATTTATTCATGCCGTCCCGGCTCCTTTCCTTGCTTTGCTTTCTTCACCATCTGCCGCACTGCTGAAAAGGCGGCATCCTCCCCTTCCTGTGCAAGGATGGTCAGCAGCCGCTCCAATTGGTCAGAAGTATCCGGATGGATCATTCTGCCAGGCTTTCCCCGGAGAAAATATGCCAGGGGCGCATCGTTGGAATACTGCTCCCCCAGATAGATCTTGCTGGCTGCCACCCGGTCACAGAACATTTCCGCCACATACCGGGCGGGCATGGGCACCGGCTGCATCCTCCGGGTCGGGGGCACATAGTCCGTCCAGTACTCGAAATGATGGCGGTTCCGCCCCTTGTGGTGCATCCAGGCAAGGGAGTAGCCCTTGTCCTGCCGCTCCCCCTCGTTGGGGCTCCGGGTGCCGATATAATACCGGGCGCCGGGAATGAATTCCGTGGGAGTATACTTGGACAGGTCATGCCGCAGCCCCTGCCAGAGAATACCCGCTTTCCGGCAATGCCGGATTACCTGATGCCGGTGCCGGGTAATGGTACAAAAGTGCTTCCAGGGATGCATGAATCCCCCTCCGTTTCCGTTCTCGAACTTGTTCTGTTTCTATTATATCGGATGGAGCGGAAAAATGCAAGGCATCCCCCACAAAGCATGTGTTGCATTTTCCGCCGGGAAATGCTATAATAAGTGTATCTGCTGCAATGCAGCAAATACAGAGAGTGGAGGCGTGTACATATGCTGACGGATATTGAGATTGCACAGCAGGCGGAGCTGCTGCCCATTCGCAACATCGCAGAGAAGATAGAAATCCAGGAGGATGACCTGGAGTATTACGGAAAATACAAGGCAAAGCTTTCTGAAGCCCTGTTCAAAAAGCTGGAACGGAAGCCAAACGGGAAGCTGATTCTGGTGACGGCAGTCAACCCCACCCCTGCCGGAGAGGGCAAGACCACGGTCAGCGTAGGTCTGGCACAAGCTATGACCCGGTTGGGGAAGAAAACCATGCTGGCACTGCGAGAGCCTTCCCTGGGTCCTGTATTCGGCATCAAGGGCGGCGCAGCCGGCGGCGGCTACTCCCAGGTACTGCCCATGGAGGACATCAACCTGCACTTCACCGGTGACATGCACGCCATCACGGCGGCAAACAACCTGCTGTGCGCCATGATCGACAACCACATGCAGCAGGGCAACCAACTGCAGATCGACCAGCGGCGGATTCTGTTCAAGCGCTGTATGGATATGAATGACCGGGCACTCCGGTATACGGTGGTCGGCATGGGGGGCAAGACAAACGGCGTACCCCGGGAGGATAGTTTCCAGATTACGGTTGCATCCGAGATCATGGCGATTCTTTGCCTGGCATCCGACCTGGCGGATCTCAAGGAGCGCATCGGCAATATTCTGGTGGCATACAACACCAGAAACGAGCCGGTCTTTGCCCGGGATCTGGGTGCCCAGGGAGCCATGACCGCCCTGCTGAAGGATGCCCTGAAGCCCAATCTGGTACAGACCCTGGAGCAGACCCCCGCATTCATTCACGGCGGTCCCTTTGCCAACATCGCCCACGGCTGCAACTCCCTGCGTGCCACCAAGCTGGCGCTGAAGCTGGGGGATTACTGCGTGACAGAGGCAGGCTTTGGCTCCGATCTGGGTGCGGAGAAATTCTTTGACATCAAGTGCCGGTTCGGCAAGCTGAAGCCTGCCTGCGTGGTACTGGTTGCCACCATTCGTGCCATGAAGTACAACGGAGGCGTCAAGAAGGAGGATCTCACCAAGGAGAACCTGTGGGCACTGGAAAAGGGTATGGTCAATTTACAGACCCACATTGAGAACATGCATAAGTTCCACCTGCCGGTGGTGGTTGCCATCAACCGGTTCTACTCCGACACGGAGGAGGAGATCGCTCTGATGCAGAATTTCTGCAAGAAGATGGGCGTAGACTGCGCTCTGTGTGAGGTCTTTGCCAAGGGCGGCAAAGGCGGACTGGAGCTTGCAAAGCGGGTCTGCGAGACCATCGACATGTGCAGCGAGGCGGAGAGCGAATTCCGTCCCCTGTACGATGAAATGCTGCCCATCAAGGAAAAGATCCGTATCATTGCCACCGAGATCTACCGGGCGGATGATGTGGTGTATACGGCACAGGCAGAAAAGGCCATCAAGGAGATCGAAGGGCTGGGCTTTGGAAATATTCCGGTCTGCATCGCCAAGACCCAGTACTCCCTGTCCGACAATCCCGCACTGCTGGGCAAGCCCAAACATTTCAGCATTACCGTCCGGGATCTGCGGCTGTCCTCCGGCGCCGGGTTCGTGGTTGCCCTCACCGGAGATATTATGACCATGCCGGGTCTGCCCAAGGAGCCTGCCGCTCTGCGCATTGACTGCGACAACAACGGCTGCATCACCGGTCTGTTCTGATGATGCGGCAGATTATCACCCACAGCCCGGAGGAAACCATCGCCCTTGCGGAAGCCATCGGCAGGCTGCTGCGTAAGGGGGACGTGATCGCCTATACCGGAGAGCTGGGTGCCGGAAAAACCACCTTTACCCGGGGCATCGCCCGGGGCATGGGACTGCCGGACGAGGTGCATTCCCCCACCTTTGCCCTGGTGAACGAATACCTGGGAAAGCCAGGCACCACACCCCTGTACCACTTTGACATGTACCGGATCACCCTGCCGGAGGCACTGGAATCCACCGGCTTTTATGATTACCCCCTGTCTGACTCGGTATTTGCCATCGAGTGGTCGGAAAACATCCCCTACGCCCTGCCGGAGCAGTGTCTGCGGATCGGCATTGCCTACGGAGCGGGGGACACCCGTATCATTACCATAGAAGGAGATGACCGCTTTGCTGATCCTGGCGATTGACACATCGGGACATACCGCCTCCGCAGCCCTGCTGGAGGACAGCACCCTGCGGGCACAGGTGTCCCTGTACACCCTGCGCACCCATTCCCAGGTCATGCTGCCCCTTTGCCGGCAGCTGCTGGACAATGCAGGGGTGACCCTGGAGGAGATCGACTTGTTTGCGGTTGCGGACGGCCCCGGCTCCTACACAGGTCTGCGAATCGGCATCTCCGCCGTCAAGGGCATGGCGTTTGCCCTGGGCAAGCCCTGCGCCGGCATCTCCACCCTGGAGGGCATGGCGTACAATCTGCTTGGCACCCGGGGCACCCTCTGCTGCGCCATTCACGCCCGGCAGCAGCTTCACTACTGCGGCATTTTTTCCTCGGACGGCAGGGAGATCACCCGGCTGACGGAGGATGCCATCCTACCCCAGGAACATCTGCTGGAACAGCTTCGCACCCTGCCCCAGCCGGTAACTGTATGCGGGGACGGTGCAGCCATGCTGCTGGAAGCAGAGCCTGGGCTGATCCAGGCTCCTCCCCATCTGCTGCTCCAGTCCGCAGCCGGAATCGCCCTTGCCGCCCGACATGCCCAGCCGGTGGATGCAGACGCCCTGTGTGCCCGGTACCTACAGGCTACCCAGGCGGAAAAGCTCAAACACGAATAGGAGCCTATCATGGATTTTCAGCTTCACTGCGGCGCATGGAACCAGATGTTCCCGGTTCCCAATGCGGTTGCAGATCACTTTTTAAAGCTTGCATCTCCGGACGCCCTCCGGGTACTGCTGTACCTGCTGCGGCACGGCAACGAAACCCTGACCGATGAAGCCATCGGGGAGGCACTCTCCATCTCCAGGGAACAGGTGGAGGATGCTTTTTTGTTCTGGGAGCAAGCCAATATTCTGGAGCGATCCGGCACGGCACAGCCCCAGGAGCCAGTCCGGCAAAATGCTCCGGCACCGGCAGCCCCCACACCCCAGCCTGCTACGGAGGTGCCCAAGCCCTTTGCCCAGCGCTCCAGCGCCGGCTTCCTGCCCACCCCCTCAGAGCTTGCTGCCCGGATCCAGGAATCCAGGGAGATCAAGAGCCTGTTCGACATGGCGGAGCAGCAGTTTCACCGGATGCTGACTCCCACGGAGCAGCGCTCCCTGCTGTGGATGCGAGACTATCTGGGACTTGGGCCGGATGTGATCCTGATGCTGATCGGGTACTGCATTTCCATCGAGAAGCCCCATGTACGCTACATTGAAACCGTTGCAGTCAGCTGGCAGGAGCGGGATATTCTCACCTTCCAGCGTGCCCAGCAGGAGGTACAGGCACTGACGGCGCAGCGCACCTTTACTGCGGATATCATACGGGCGTTTGAAATGCAGCGCCGCCCCACCACCAAGCAGCAGGCATTCATCGACCAGTGGCAGAGTAAGGGCTACAAGCTGGAGATGATCACCTACGCCTACGAGCTCTGCGTGGAATCCATTGACAAGCTGAATTTCTCCTACATCGACAAAATTCTTGCCACCTGGGAGAACGAGGGGCTGACCAGCCGGGAGGCGGTGGATGCCGCCCGTGCAAAGCGGAGCAGCAGCCCGGACACCGATACGCACTCCTATTCCCTGGAGGATTACAAACAGTTGATGAATAACTTTTGACAAGGATGCAGGCTTTTTCCCCTGTTTTCCTGTGAAAAGTGATAAAAACACAAAAAGCTCTTGACAAATCCGGCGCATGCTCGTATAATAAAAACATGCTCATAATTTTACAGGAGGAGGAACCACCATGGCACAGTTTTTCGTCGTGAACCTAGCAGTCGTGCGTCTGAAGAATACTGTGCGCCCTCTGTTATGTGCATGATCGGAGCTGCGCTGTTCCGCTGGAATTGCGTCCTGTTCTGATAGAATGGTCAATAACGGTTAAAGGCGTATGCTTTTAACCGTTTTTTTATTTGCCCGCATAAGGGACATCAAAAAGGAGGAACTACTATGCAAAGCGAAATCAGTGAAATCGCAAACCGCATCCGGGAGCTACGGGAGGTGTGCGACTATTCCACCGCACAGCTGGCAAAGGAGCTGGGCATTTCTGAAGAAACCTACATCGGCTACGAAACAGAAGGCAATTTCCCCATCAGCACCATTTACGAAATTTCCAAAATGTTTAAGGTCGATTTTACAGAGCTGGTCACAGGTTCTCCTGCAAGACTGGATACATATCACGTCGTCCGCCGGGGGCATGGCATGAGCTTCAGCCGGTACGAAGGCTACCGCTACAAGGATCTGGCGTTCCGTTATACCGACAAGATCATGCAGCCCCTGCTGGTTACACTGAATCCGACCGATGCGCCTGCTTCCCTGGTAACCCATGCGGGTCAAGAGTTCAATCTGGTGCTCAAGGGCAGTGTTGCCGTTGTGTTTGAAGACAAGGAGATCATCCTGAACGAGGGCGACTCCATCTACTTTAACCCCACCTACCCCCACGGTCAGCGTTGCGTGGGCGACTCCAAGGCAAGATTTTTGACCGTGATCGCTGAATAACCCACATATAAGAGAGGAAGTAATATAATATGTTGCTAGACCGATACCTACCGCGGATCGACTTCGATTCCTATGAGGATTTTAAGGAAAATTTCAAGATCAACGTTCCGGAGGACTTCAACTTCGGCTTTGACATCGTAGATGAATGGGCAAAGCAGGAGCCGGACAAGCTGGCACTGGTTTGGTGCAATGACCACGATGAGGAACGCCGCTTCACCTTTACCGATATCAAGAAGCTGTCCAACCAGGCGGCAAACTACTTTGTAAGCCTGGGCATCCAAAAGGGCGATGTGGTGATGATGATCCTGCGCCGCCGCTGGGAGTACTGGATCTGTGCGGTTGCCCTGCACAAGATCGGCGCAACGCTGATCCCGGGCACCCTGCAGCTGACCACCAAGGACATTGTATACCGGGGCAATGCTGCCGGCGTCAAGGCAATCATCTGCGTCAACGATGACTTTGTAATGAACCAGGTCAATGCAGCATTTCCCCAGATCGACACCCTCCAGTATAAGATCATGGTAGCAGAAAAGCGGGAAGGCTGGGCATACCTGGAGGAGGAAATCGCCAAGTTCCCGGATACCTTTGAGCGCCCCACCGGGGAGGCTGCCACCCGCTGGGATGATATCATGCTGGTATACTTCACCTCCGGCACCACCGGCATGCCCAAGATGGTTCGCCACAACTTTGCGCACCCCCTGGGACACATCATCACCGCGAAGTACTGGCAGCAGGTGCAGGAAAACAAGCTGCATATGAGCGTATCCGACTCCGGCTGGGCAAAGTTCGGCTGGGGCAAGATCTACGGTCAGTGGATCTGCGGTGCAGTCATCTTCTGCTACGATATGGACAAGTTTATCCCCCTGAAGCTGCTGGAGAAGATCAGCAAGTACCGGATCACCACCTTCTGCGCACCGCCCACCATGTACCGATTCATGCTACAGGAGGATATGTCCAAGTTTGACCTGTCCAGCATTGAAAACTTCTGCAATGCTGGAGAGCCTCTGAATCCGGAGGTATTCCGCAAGATCTACGATCTGACCGGTCTGAAGATGCGGGAAGGCTTCGGGCAGACAGAAGGCCCGGTTCTGATTGCAAACTTCAAGTGGATCGACCCCAAGCCCGGCTCCACCGGCAAGCCCTCCCCCCTGTTCAACATTCAGCTGCTGGACAGTGAAGGTAACCTGTGTGACGACGGCGAGGAAGGCACCATTTCCATCTGTGATATCGACAAATCCTTCCCGGTAGGCCTGTTCACCGGCTATTACAAGAACCCGGAGCTGACAGAAAAGGTTCTGGGCGGCAAGAATTACAACACCGGCGACATGGCTTGGCGTGATTCCAACGGCTACTACTGGTTCGTCGGCAGAAACGATGATGTCATCAAGTGCTCCGGCTACCGGATCGGACCCTTTGAGGTTGAAAGTGCGCTGATCGAGCATCCGGCTGTTGTAGAATGCGCCATCACTGCCGCACCGGACCCCATCCGTGGACAGGTAGTAAAGGCAACCATCGTCCTGGCAAAGGGCTATACTGCCAGCCAGGAGCTGACCAAGGAACTGCAGAATCATGTAAAGCATGTAACAGCCCCCTACAAATACCCCCGTATCATTGAATATGTAGATGAACTCCCCAAGACCCTGGGCGGCAAGATCAAGCGTGCCCAGATCCGTCAGAAGGATCATCAAAAATAAGGAGAGACTTTCGTTATGAAGATCAGTTTTTCAACAATCGCCTGTCCGGATTATTCCTGGGTGGATATTTACTCCATGGCAAAGGATCTTGGCTTTGACGGCATCGAGATCCGGGGCATGGGCGATGACTTTGCCGCTTACAAGGCAATGCCCTTTACTGAGGCAAACCGTCCCAAAACCATGGCAAAGCTGAAGGCACTGAACATTGAGATCCCCTGCCTTTCCTCCGGCTGCTGCCTGAAGTTCAAGGAAAAGGAAGCAGAAACCATTGCGGAACTGACCGAATACTGCAAGCTGGCGCAGCAGATCAACGCCCCCTATATCCGGGTTCTGGCGGATCTGGAGGCTGCACCCAACGGAGAAGTGGATGACGCCTATGTAGCAGAGCAGCTCAAGAAGCTGGCGCCCATTGCAGCGCAGTATGATGTGACCCTGTTGGTGGAAACCAACGGTGTTTACAGCGATACCCACCGACTCAGAGCACTGCTGGACAGCGTAAACAGCCACAAGATCGCTGCTTTGTGGGATATGCATCACCCCTATCGGTTTGCCGGTGAATCCCCGGAGCAGACAGTTGCAAACCTTGGAGAACTGATCAAGTACGTCCACATCAAGGACAGTGTGATGGAAAACGGCAAGGTGGTCTACAAGATGATGGGCGAAGGCGATCTGCCCATCCAGAAGATGATCGAAGCCCTCCAGTCCATCCAGTACACCGGCTATGTATCCCTGGAATGGGTCAAGCTGTGGATGCCCAATCTGCTGGATGCCGGCGTGGTATTCCCCCAGTATGCAGAATTTATGCGTCCCTTCCGCAGAAAGCATAAGCACCCGCTCCAGGACAACAACCGGAAAACCGGCAAGTATATCTGGCCCAAGGAGCGGCTCATTGACTACACCTTCCCGGATGTGCTGGATCGTGTGTGCGAGGAATTCCCCACCCAGTATGCGTTCCGCTACACGGAGCTGGATTACACCAGAACCTATCCGGAATTCCGCAGCGATGTGGACACCTTTGCCCGGGCTTTGATCGCCATGGGTGTACGCAAGGGGGATCACGTCGCCATCTGGGCAACCAATGTACCTGCATGGTACATTACCTTCTGGGCAACCACCAAGATCGGCGCCGTACTGGTTACCGTTAATACCGCATATAAGATCCACGAGGCAGAATATCTGCTGCGGCAGTCCGATACCCACACCCTGGTCATGATCGACGGCTACAAGGATTCTGACTACGTGGGCATCATGAAGGAGCTTTGTCCGGAGCTTGCAACCTGTGAGCCAGGCAAGCTGGAATCCAAGAAGTTCCCCTTCCTGAAGAATATCATCACCACCGACTCCAGGCAGCCGGGCTGCTACACCTGGGATGAGGCAATCAAGCTGGCAGAGCAGGTTCCCTATAGCGAGGTGGAGGCACGCCGCCGCACCATCGACAAAAACGATGTGTGCAACATGCAGTATACCTCCGGTACCACCGGCTTCCCCAAGGGCGTTATGCTGACCCACTACAACGTGGTCAACAACGGCAAGGCCATCGGCGACTGCATGGATCTGTCCACCGCAGACCGGATGATGATCCAGGTGCCCATGTTCCACTGCTTCGGCATGGTTCTGGCAATGACCGCATCCGTCACCCACGGCACCACCATGTCTCCCATCACTGCATTCTCACCCAGAAAGGGACTTGCCTGCATCAACAAGGAGAAGATCACCGCATTCCACGGAGTGCCCACCATGTTCATCGCTATGCTGGGGCATCCGGACTTTGAAAAGACCGACTTCTCCCACATGCGTACCGGCATTATGGCAGGTTCCCCCTGCCCCATCAAGACCATGCAGGATGTGATCGAGAAGATGCACATGGACGAGATCTGCATTACCTACGGGCAGACCGAGGCTTCCCCGGCAACTACCATGAGTAAGACCACCGACTCCATTGAGGATCGTGTCAACACCGTGGGCGGCCCCATCTTCGGCGTAGAGTGCAAGATCGTGGATCCGGAAACCAACGAGGATCTTCCGGACGAGGTGGACGGCGAATTCGTTGCCCGGGGCTACAATATCATGAAGGGCTACTACAAGATGCCGGAGGCAACTGCTGCCGCCATCGATGAAAACGGCTGGCTCCACACCGGCGACCTGGCACGGCGCACCAAGAAGGGCTACTACAAGATCACCGGCAGAATCAAGGATATGATCATCCGGGGCGGCGAGAATATCTACCCCAAGGAGATCGAGGACTTTCTCTACACCCATCCGAAGGTAAAGGATGTACAGGTAATCGGCGTACCGGACAAGCAGTACGGCGAGGAAATCATGGCATGCATCATCCTCAATGACGGGGAAACCAGCAGCGAGGAAGAGATCAAGCAGTATGTACTGGATCACATGGCAAAGCACAAGGTACCCCGGTATGTGGACTTCGTTACCGAGTTCCCTATGAATGCAGCCGGCAAGATCCTCAAGTACAAAATGCGTGAAGCAGCGGTAGAAAAGCTGAATTTGCAGCAGGCAAGCAAGATTGTCACTGCGTAAAGAAAATAAGGGGGAAATATGATCAAATCACATCTAAAAAAGCTGGCGGCTCTGTGCCTGACCGGCGTCATGGGCATGAGTCTGCTGGCAGGCTGCGGCAAGAAGGAAGAAGAAAATAAGATCAAGGAAATGCGGGATCTGACCGGCACCCAGTTGGTACAGGAGCTGAAGATCGGCTGGAGTCTGGGCAACACCCTGGATGCCACCGGCGGTACCAAGGATGACCCCCTCAGCGCAGAGACCAGTTGGGGCAATCCCAAGACCACCGAGGATATGATCAAGGCGGTAAAGGAAAAGGGCTTTAATGTGATCCGGGTTCCCGTAACCTGGACAGGGCATCTGGGAGACGCACCGGATTACAAGATCAACGAGGAGTGGCTCAACCGGGTGCAGGAGGTTGTGAATTACGTCATCAACAACGACCTGTACTGTATCATCAACCTGCACCATGAGGACTGGCACTTCCCCTCCTATGACAATCTGGAGCCTGCCAAGGCGGAGCTGGTTGCCATCTGGAAGCAGATTGCTGCCCGGTTTGAGGGCTATGACGAGCATCTGATCTTTGAGGGTATGAACGAACCTCGCATGGTGGATACCCCCAGCGAATGGAGCGGCGGCAACCCGGAGGCACGGGATGTGATCAACCAGCTAAACGCTGCCTTTGTGGATACCATCCGGAACAGCGGCGGCAACAATCCCAAGCGCTGCGTCATGATCCCCACTTATGCGGCTGCAACCACAACGGATGTACTCAGCGAATTTGTGATTCCGGAGGACGATAAGGTCATCGTTTCCATCCACGCATATACCCCCTATAATTTCGCCCTGAACGCCAAGGGCACCTTTGATTACGACCCGGTCGGGGACGCTGCTCAGATCGAAACCCTGATGCAGACGCTGAACCAATACTTCCTGCAAAAGGGACACGCCGTCATCATCGGCGAGTTCGGTGCCCGGAACAAGTACAATACAGAGGATCGCTGTGAGTGGGCAACCGCCTACACCTCCGCAGCATCCAAGGTGGGCATCCCCTGCATCTGGTGGGACAACAACGCCTTCAATTCCGGTGAGGCATTCGGCTTGTATAACCGTACCGCTATGAAGTGGGAGTATCCCGAGATCGTAGACGCTTTGATGAAGGGTCTGGAAAACAAATAAAACAGGCAAAGCAGACGATATTGCATCGTCTGCTTTTTTTATGCCCGGCAATCTTTCAGCTCCGTGCCCGGATAGTAATGGGCAAGGATGTCCGCATAGCTGCTGCCCTCCGCCGCCATGGCGTTGGCGCCGTACTGACTCATCCCTACGCAGTGCCCGTAGCCCTTGGTCACAAAGGTAAAGCTGTCCCCCTCCAGGAACAGGGTAAATGCCGCCGAGCGCAGACCGAATGCCCCACGAAGGGTCTGCCCTCCCAGGGACTGATCCCCCACCTGCATGGTGCAGACTGTGCCGAAATCCGTCCGTTTCGCTTCGCCGAACCAATCCCCGGGCTGGTCGGACAATTTCAGCTCCGGCACCGCCGTCAGCAGCTTTTCCTTTACCACATCCGCCGTCAGCGTCACCTCCTCCCGGTACTTGGGCGCATCACAATCCGCCGGACTGTCCACCGGCACCAGATAGGGTATGGCGCTGCCCCAGACCTGGGCGGCATCCTCCGTGACCCCGGTGGAAAGGGAGTGGAACGCCGCAATGATGGGGGCATCCTGATAACAGAGGATCTCCTCCAGTACCGCATCCACCGCCGCCTCCACCTTGGGGTAGTACACATCAAAGCTGTCTCCGTAAAAACCCTTGATCTGATCCAGGGTATAGAACGCCTGGTAGTGGCGGCTGTCGTTGGAGAAATCCGCCCCGGATAGTTCTGCCGTTGGGGACTGCGCCTCACTCCTGCGCTGCCGTTCCGCATAGGTATGGGCGGCAACCGCCTGGGCCTTCAGCGCCTCCGGCTCAAAGGTGGCAGGCATTTCAGCGCATACAGCGCCGATCACATAGTCCCGGACGGACACGGCTTCCACGGAGCCGGTGGTAATATCCAGCACCCTATAATCCTCCAGAGATGCTGTGGGCTGTATGGGCTCGGTGCCGGATGCTTCAGAGGAATCCGGCTGCCTGGGGGTGGATTCCGCCGACGCTTCCCTGCCCGTCAGCAGCACAGCGGCAGGCAGCAGCGTGAAGCAGGCTGCAAAGGCAGCAACGATCGTAAGAATACGCATGAATGACCCTTCCTTTCTACTTGACAGATGTCGAATCCTGTGCTATAATGAATTTATACCCTTATCAAGAGAGGCTGAGGAACTGGTCCTGTGACGCCCGGCAACCGCTCGTTTTCGAGAAAGGTGCTAATTCCTGCGGATGCACAGCATCCGAGAGATGAGGTTTGTGAATACAGAACTCACAAGCGCTCATGTTGAGCGCTCTTTTTATTGTATGGAGGAATGCAAACATGAAAAAATTTTTTACGTCCGAATCTGTCACTGAGGGACATCCGGACAAGATCTGTGACCAGATCTCCGATGCCATTCTGGATGCGATCCTGGAACAGGATCCGGAGGGCAGAGTGGCTTGTGAAACCTGCTGCACCACCGGTATGGTCTTGTGCATGGGCGAGATCAGCACCAAGGCGGACATTGACATCCCCCGGATCGCCCGGGAGGTGATCGTAGACATTGGCTACGATCGGGCAAAGTACGGCTTTGACGGTCATACCTGCTCCATTCTCACATCCATGGACGAGCAGTCCTGCGACATTGCCATGGGTGTCAACGAGGCGCTGGAGTCCAAGGAGGGTGAGGATGCAGACGCGGGAAACGGTGCCGGCGACCAGGGAATTATGTTTGGCTACGCCTGCAACGAAACCAAGGAGCTGATGCCCATGCCCATTTCCCTGGCCCATCGGCTTGCCATGCAACTGACCGCTGTCCGGAAGGACGGCACCCTCCGGTATCTGCGGCCGGACGGCAAGACCCAGGTGACCGTGGAATACGATGACGGCAAACCGGCTCGGCTGGACGCCATTGTGGTTTCTTCCCAGCATGCCCCGGAGATCCCCCTGGAACAGATCCGGGAGGATATTCTGGAATATGTAATCAAGCCGGTAATCCCGGCGGAACTGATGGACGCTGACACCAAGTTCTACATCAACCCCACTGGTCGGTTCGTCATCGGCGGCCCCCAGGGGGACAGCGGTCTGACCGGCAGAAAAATCATCGTGGACACCTACGGGGGCTATTCCCGGCACGGGGGCGGCGCTTTCAGCGGCAAGGATCCCACAAAGGTTGACCGCTCCGCCGCATACGCAGCACGGTACATTGCCAAGAACATTGTCGCTGCCGGACTGGCAGACAAGTGCGAGGTGCAGCTGGCTTACGCCATCGGCGTGGCAAAGCCGGTTTCCATTCTGGTGGACACCTTCGGCACCGGCAAGGCGGACGAAAGCGCCATTGCAAAGGCTGTGGACAAGGTGTTTGACCTGCGACCCGCTGCTATCATCCGCAAGCTGAAGCTGAAGAAGCCCCAGTACCGTCAACTGGCTGCATATGGCCATATGGGTCGTGAGGACTTACAGGTTGCCTGGGAGCGCACTGACATGGTGGACGCCCTCAAGGCGGCACTTGCGTAAACCTGCATAGCTGTTGTTTCAGCGCCTCCATCTCCGGAGCATCCAGTTCCCGGGTGGAGGCGCTGCTGTATACTGCCACCCCGTTCAGCCCTGCCTCCAGCACTGCAGCAGCCTGCCGTGCCGGGATCTCCTGCTCTGTGACCCATTCCATTCTGCCGGTGCCTGCCCAATCGTCTGCCTGTCCCACCTTATAGGTACAGATGCCGGGGATCAGCCGCACCCCATCGGTTTGCACCATCCCCTGCCAAAGGGCAAGCATCTCCGCAAAACCGCAGGTCTCATTGTCAAAGCCATAGTATAGCTGCGGCAGGATCCAGTCACAGTAGCCCGACAGGCTGCACCAGGTCTCCGGGTCTGCATACAGTAGCTGTGCACTGGCTGCGGGATCTCCCCGGGGGCTGATGCTGAAGATCCTGTCTGCTGCATGGGCTTGGGCATACAGAGCGGCTACAAGCGTGTTTACCTGCTCTGTACGCCATGCTGTCAGATCCTCCGACCGGGATGCAGCAAAGGCAGCGGCGTCCATCTCCGGCTCCGTGGTGGGGTAAAAGTAGTCGTCAATGTGCAGCCCGGCAATGTCATACCCGTCCAGAAGCTCCTGTGCCCCCGTACAGATCAGTGCCTGAGCATGCGCATCTGCCGGGTTCAGATACCATCTGCCGGACACCTGTACAATGGGTTCTGCCTGTTCCTGTGCCCACATACGGGTGGGATATGTATCCGGAATCTTCAGCATCTGCCCGGCGGTCTGACACCGGTAGGGATTGATCCAGGCATGCACCTGCAAGCCCACCTGCCGATTTTCCTCCAGGAACACCTGCAACGGGTCAAAATCCTGGCTCCAGGATGCAGCCCTGGGATACACCCGGGATCGGTAATAGGCGTCTCCATTGCTGCGCACCTGCACGAACACATCCGTAAAACCATTCTCACATAGCCAGGTCAGCTCCTGGTGTACAGCGGCACGATATGCCGCTTCCGTAGCCCCCTTGAGCATGTCCGACAGAGAAACCGCCGTCAGCCATGCCGCAACCACCGGAGATCCGGACTGCTGCACAGGAAGATGCAGCTGCTCTGCCGTCTGCTCCTGAAGCTCCAGACGCATGCCCATGCCGGGAGTGATTCTGCCGGTTCCGGGGGTGCATCCCATCAAAAATACTGCCAACAGGCAAATATACTGTTTCATAAAAAGAACCCCTCCGCCATCAATATATGCGGAGGGGTTCTGGTTTATGTGGTTCAGACAATACCGTGCGAAGCCATCAGTCAAACTATGTGCAACGTTGCCTTAGTGTACAACAATGAATGCCACACAGGTGATCAGCAGGAAGGCTGCCACCAGAATGGAAAATACGCTCACCCGGCGGGAACCAGTGGGCTGTACGCTGGGTTCAGCGAAGTGCAGCATCCGCAGCATGGTCACAAAGGGTTTATACAGCAGCAGGGTCAGCGCACCGTTCAGCCCTGCCTTCGCCAGATTAAAGGGCAGGAACACAGGCAGAAGCATGGACGCCACCACATCTCTGGGTGTGCCCATATACAGGGGGGTCACCAGATAGTTCCATAGGAGCATAACTCCCGTCATCAGCACCGTGCCGCTGAACAGACTCAGGAGCGCCATAGACATGGTGCGATGCCGCCGGTAAATGACAGCAGCGGGGGCAGCAAAAGCTACCGTAGAAATGATGTTCATCAGAAGCCCGATGGGACCGGTGGTGCTTATGGTGACAAATTCCAAAAAGGAAATTACCACGGACATAAACACGGTTGCCATAGGGCCGTAGAGGAAGCCTCCCAGGGTGATGAAAATATCCTTGGGCTCATAGGACAAAAATCCGTATACCGGAATATCCACCAAAAACAGAGAGATAAACGCCATGGCAGAAAGCAGTGCCAATACCACCAACTGCTTGACGTCCAATTTTGCCCTTGTGCGTGTGCTGTGGGTTGTGTGTTCCATATTCAAAACTCCTTTACCAATGAAAAACGCCCATACCATTGCAGTATGGGCGAAAAAACGCATTTTTGCGTTTTGTTTCTCTCATCCGGACTATAACCGTCGGTATCGGATTTGCACCGATTCAGCCTTTCGGCTCGTGGACTTTGCAGCATGCCGCATCACCACCGGTGAGGAATTGCACCTCGCCCTGAAACGTTCTTCTATTCAGTTTTCGGAGCGTTTACTCGTCTGTGTCCTCAGGATCCTCTGCGTCCTCGATCACCAGATCGTCGTAGTCAAACTCCAGTGTTTCGCCGCAGTTGGGACATTCCATGGAGCCTTCCTCCAGAATGCTGTCGTTGAGCAGGATGGTGTCTCCGCAGCTGGGACAGCAAACCTCATACATTTCGTCCTCATCGTCGAAATCGCAGTCGTCATCCTCGCAGCAGCAATCGTCATCCAGATCAAACACTTCTTCTTCCACATCGCCCAGGTCTGCATCCAGAATATCGCACAGCTCAGTGAGTTCATCCACCTGTGCCTGCAGATCCTCTACATACATTACCATTTCCTGCATCACATCGGACATCTGCACCAGTGCCTTGCCCTCCTTGGTGGAAGTGTCCACTTCCAGACCGTCCAACAGGCCCTGCAAATAAGACATTTTCTCGGTCAGCTTCATGTTTAAGACTCCTTTCCCTCGTCAGCGTGAATCGTCGGGTGGATTTATGCGCGCTCCATGTACTCGCCGGTACGGGTATCTACACGGATCATATCGCCTTCGTTGATAAACAGCGGAACCTTGATCTCTGCACCGGTTTCCAGTGTTGCAGGCTTCAGTGCGTTGGTGGCAGTATTGCCCTTGAAGCCCGGATCAGTCTGGGTAACCTGCAACTCTACAAAGTTGGGGGGCTCAATGCCGAATACGTTGCCCTTGTAGGACAGAACCTTTACAGGCATGTTCTCCTTGACAAACTTAAAGGACGCACCCAGCATATCCTTGTTGATGGGCAGCATCTCGTAGGTCTCTGTGTCCATAAAATAATACAAATCCCCATCGCTGTAGCTGAATTCCATATCCTTTCTTTCAATGAACGCAGTGGGATACTTATCGGAAGGGTTGAAGGAACGCTCAACCACACTGCCGGTAATGACATTCTTATACTTGGTACGAACAAAAGCAGCGCCCTTACCAGGCTTTACATGCTGAAATTCGATAACCTGAACCACCTGGCCGTCCAGCTCAAAGGTGATACCGTTTCTAAAATCGCCAGCTGAAATCATACATTAAACCTCCAAAAAAGATGTTACACAAATATAGCCTTATTATACAACATTTCTTCCCGTTTGACAAGGGGTTTTCACAAAGTTTTTTGTCCGGCGCAATGCCGCACCAGCCCCTCCAGCGCCAGCAGGTAGCTGTCGCCCCCAAAGCCGCATACCACACCCAGGCATGCAGGAGCGATCACGGAGGTGTGCCGGAATTCCTCCCGGGCGTGAACGTTGCTGATGTGTACCTCTACACAGGGAATCCGGATGGCAGCAATGGCGTCCCGGATTGCATAGCTGTAGTGGGTATACGCCCCGGCGTTCAGCACCACCCCGTCAAAGGCATGCCGTGCTTCGTGGAGACGAACCAGAATCTCTCCCTCATGGTTGGACTGGAACACTTCGCATTCCACCCCCAGCTCCTTCGCCCGGGTCAAGATGGCGCCGTTCACATGGGCAAGGTCGTTCTTGCCGTAGATGCCCGGCTCCCGCTCCCCAAGCAGGTTCAGATTCGGCCCGTGGATCACCAGAATACGCATATGCTCCTCCTTATACCTTTGGCAAGAACGGCCGTTCCAGCCAGCGCTTCACCCGCAAAAAGCCCTTGTTTTCATACTGAATGGGGCGCACATAAATGGACTTGACTCCGCACAGGTTTGCGCCCAGAATGTCCGTAAAGATCTGATCGCCTACCACTGCCAGTTGGGAAAAAGGCAACTGCATGCGCTTCTGCGCCAGCCGGAAGCCTCTGGGCAGGGGCTTTGCCCCCTCCGCCACAAAGGGCAATCCCAGTGCCGTAGCGAAGGGCTGCACCCGATGGGGCCGGTTGTTGGAGACGATCATCATGGCGATCCCCGCCTGCCGCATCAAACCGATCCAGCTCAATACGCCCTCTGCCGGTGCAGGATTGTCGTGGGTAGTCAGTGTATTGTCCAGATCCAGCATCAGGCCCCGGATCCCATATTGCCGCAGCAGACCCGGTTGGATCTGCAACACGCTGCGCAATGCGACTGTAGCATGAAACATTGATACTCCTCCTGTGGGGTTGGTCATGGTCTTGGAGCAGCACGACACAAGCTCCGTGGGGTGCTGCCTGGAAAAAGAAAGGCGGACTTTGTCAAAAAGTCCGCCTTTACTGATCGCTGTAATTAGAACTTGCGCTTACGAGCTGCTTCGGACTTCTTCTTACGCTTTACCGAAGGCTTTTCGTAGTGTTCTCTTTTACGAACCTCTGCAATCACGCCATCCTTTGCACAGGATCTCTTAAATCTTTTCAGTGCAGTGTCCAAGGATTCATTCTTGCCGACACGAATTTCTGCCACTATACTCCCTCCCTTTGTCCCAAAGACAGAGGCTATCTATCCCAGCTGCCCGGATGGGCGGCTAAGTCAGCATCCCAAGCCATTTATAATACGTATTATATTTTATCACAATCTTTCCTGCTTGTCAAGCAGAAATCTGACCAAAATGCAAATTTGTTATTTTGCTACAAAATTCACGAGCTTATTTTGTACATATATCTCCTTGACGATTTGCTTGCCCTGCAAAGCGTCCTGGATCTTCGGCTCCGCCTTGGCTTTTTCCAGCACATCCGCCTGCGCACTGTCCACCGGAACCTGCAATTTGGAGCGTACCTTCCCGTTGATCTGTACCACCAGCTCTACCATTTCATCCACGCACAGTGCCGGATCAAAGGTGGGCCACTTCTGCTCATTCAGCACACCGCCCAGATTCTGAACCTCATACATTTCCTCAGTCATATGGGGTGCAAAGGGATTCAGCAGCAGCAGCAATGTCCGCAGCTCTGCCCGGTTGATGGAGCCAAGTGCGTAGATCTCGTTGATGAGCGCCATCATGGAGGCAATCGCCGTATTGAACTTCAGATTTTCGATATCCTCAGAAACCTTCTTGATGGTCTTGTGCATCAGGGCACGGGTCTCCGGACGGTATTCCTCTCCGTCGGTGAGCATATCCTGCAATGCCCATACACGATCCAGGAACCGCTTGCAGCCACGAATGCTGGAAGGACTCCAGGGAGCGGTCTTTTCAAAGTCCCCGATGAACATCTCGTACAGGCGCAGGGTATCGGCGCCATACTGTGCAACTACCTCATCCGGGTTGATGACATTGCCCCGGGACTTGGACATCTTCTGTCCGTCCTCCCCCAGGATCATACCGTGGGAGGTGCGGCGCATGTAGGGCTCCTTCTGGCTCACTGCGCCGATATCGTACAGGAACTTGTGCCAGAACCGGGAGTACAGCAGATGCAGGGTGGTATGCTCCATACCGCCGTTGTACCAATCCACCGGCATCCAGTAGTCCAACGCCTCCTTGGATGCCAGGCACTCCTTATTCTTGGGATCGCAGTAACGCAGATAGTACCAGGAGGAACCAGCCCACTGGGGCATGGTGTCCGTTTCCCGCTTTGCTGGGCCGCCGCAGTGGGGGCAGGTCGTGTTGATGAAGCTGTCCAGGGTGGACAGCGGGCTTTCCCCGTTGTCAGTGGGCATATAGCTATCCACCTCCGGCAGAGTCAGCGGCAGCTCAGACTCCGGCAGGGGCACATAACCGCACTTTTCACAGTATACAATCGGGATGGGCTCACCCCAGTATCTCTGCCGGGAGAATACCCAGTCACGGAGCTTGTAGTTGACCTTTTCGTGACCCTTGCCGTTTTCCTTCAGCCATTCCTTGATCTTGACCTTGGCCTCCTCCACAGAAAGCCCATCCAGGAAGCCGCTGTTCACCATTTTGCCGGTGGCACAGTCGGTGAACGCCTCCTTTTCGATATCGCCCCCTGCAACCACTTCAATGATGGGAAGGTGGAACACCTTTGCAAAGTCATAGTCACGGGTATCGTGCGCCGGAACCGCCATAATGGCACCGGTACCATAGGTCATCAGTACATAATCGGAGATAAAGATGGGAATCTCTCTGCCGTTTACCGGATTGATGGCACGGATGCCCTTCAGCTCTACGCCGGTCTTATCCTTTGCCATTTCCGTCCGCTCAAAATCGGACTTTCTTGCCGCCTTTTCCTGGTACGCCCGGATTTCCTCCATATTGGACAGCTTATCCGCCCACTTTTCAATGTAGGGATGCTCCGGAGAAATAACCATATAGGTTGCGCCGAACAGCGTGTCCGGCCGGGTGGTATACACTGTCAGTGTCTCCCCGGTGGTGGTGGTGAAATCCACCTCTGCGCCGGTGGAGCGACCAATCCAGTTGATCTGGGTGGCCTTGATCTTATCCAGGTAGTTGACCTCTGCCAGGTCATCCAGCAGGCGCTGTGCATACTCGGTAATCTTCAGCATCCACTGGGACTTGACCTTGTGAATGACCTCACCGCCGCAGCGCTCACATACACCGCCGACCACTTCCTCGTTGGCCAGCACCACCTTGCAGGAGGTGCACCAGTTTACAGACATTTCCTTCTTGTATGCAAGACCCTTCTTGAACATCTGCAAAAAAATCCACTGGGTCCACTTGAAATACTCCGGATCCGTGGTATTGATCTCCCGATCCCAATCAAAGGACAAACCCAGGGACTGGAGCTGCGCCTTGAAGTGGGCAATGTTGTTCTTGGTGACAATGGCAGGGTGGATCTTGTTCTTGATGGCATAGTTCTCGGTGGGCAAACCGAATGCATCCCAACCCATAGGGAACAGCACGTTGTAGCCCTCCAGCCGCCGCTTTCTGGATACGATATCCATTGCCGTATAGGGACGGGGATGCCCGATGTGCAGACCCTGTCCGGAGGGATACGGGAACTCTACCAGTGCGTAGAACTTGGGCTTGGAATAGTCCGTGCCGGCTGCAAAGGTATGATGCTCCTCCCAGTATTTCTGCCACTTCTTTTCAATCGCCGTAAAATCGTATTTACTCATACTTGCTCCACTCTTTCTGAAAATGATTCTATCATCAGACAGACCTGTTCAGCCGTGCCTGCTATCATATTTTGCTCAATGCCGCATAGTAAACCGCTGCCGCACGCCTCTGTGCCACAGCAGCAGAAACGCAAAGAACAAATCCACCACGCCCTCCAGCAGATACAAAAGCGTTCCGTTGGACAGCCCCTTCAGATTGCCCGGCAGGTAGTAGATTGCCACCGCCGCCAGCCATACGCCAGTCACATAGTTCATATACCGTACCCCGTACAACAGGCACACGGCAAATGCCACCGTCACCACCAGCATGCCTACGTCAAAGCCGCCCAGCAGCCCGTTCAGCACCTGTTTTGCGATCATATAGCAGGCGGCAACAAGGCTAATGGCCTTTCCACTGGTTTGCATAGGAACCCCTCCCGTTGCCTTATTCCTTGGTCAGATAGGATGTGATATCCACTGCTGTACCGTCCGCCCATAGGTTCTCCAGCTGATACAGACTGCGGGCATCCTTCATAAATACATGCACTACAATGTCCCCATAGTCCAGAATGATCCAGGAGGCACTCTGGTAGCCCTCCGTCCGGAGCGGCTCCACGCCTTTTTCGCTGAGCTTGAACTCCGCTTCATCCGCCAGGGTCTTTACATGGGTATTGCTGGTTCCGTTGACGATCACAAAATAATCCGCCAGAATGGTCAGATCCGAGATCTCCAGAACCTGTATATTTTCACCACGCTTCATATCCAGTGCACGCACGATCACTTCCAGCTTTTCTTTTGCTGTCATAGACATCCTCCCTTGTTATTTACCTCCGAAGGTATCCCCGTTGTGAACATCCTCCAGATTGGTATTGTTGTTATCATAAGCCGAGGTCTTGTAGCTGCCTTCCTTGACAAGCTCCGTGATCGGCAGATCGTATTCCTTCTTCAGATAGGGGCGGAAATGCTCATTGAGCAGTTCTTCAGTCACCGACTTGTGGATGGTATAAACGGAATAGGGCTTTTTGTACCCTGGGGGGGTATAGTTGTAGCCCTCTCCCGGCAGCATATACATGCTGATGTTTTCCATGCCCACCGCAATGGCAAAATCGGACAGCTTGCTCATTTCATCGATGCTCAGATCCGTACCGATCCACTGGTTGTCATAGATCTTCTTCATATAGCCCATCATGGTCAGAGTACCGGTCTCGCATACCTTGTTCATCATGGCAGCCATAAAGATCCGCTGCGCCTGCATACGACCGATATCCCCTTCGTTGTAGCCATGCCGATACCGCACCAGCCACTCCGCCTTCTGTCCGCTAAGCACCTGGGGGCCTGCATTGATGATCTTGTCCGCTTCATACTGAATGGTATAGGGCATATCCACTTCCACGCCCCCCATCAGATCCACAATGTCTACAATATCCGAACAGCCGGTGGTCACATAACGATCCACCGGGATCCCGAAGGTTTCCTCCACGCAGTCCACTGTCCGCTGGATCTTGGACTTGGAGCTGTCCCCCATGGAGTACACGCTGTTGAATTTCCCAGCCTTAAAGGAGGTATAATCCGGCACATAGCTGTCCCGGGGAATCTGCAAAATGTTGATGGTATTGGCGGCGATGTCGCACACTGCCAGCATATTCACGTCCGTATTGGATCTGCCCTCGTCAAAGCCGCAGAACAAAATGGTGAACTGTCCTTCTACCAGCTGATCCAGATCCAAGCCGTCGTCCAGGGTGCTGTCCACCTCACTGCGCACTTCATAAGAGGAAGTCTTGGAAGAAAGCTCCCCCTCCATACTCTCCAGAGGCTTGGAATCCTTGAACATCTGCATCAGGGAAATCTGTTCCCCATCTACCTTGATAAAGGGAATATACAGCACCATACAGATGATGATCACCAGAGCGCCGATCACTGCACCCACGGCTCCCAGCTTTTCTCCGATGGTCATTCTTTTGCGTCGGCGGCTTCTGTATTCCATCTTGCCCCCACCGGAGCGCTTCTGTGTCCTTTTTGCCATGTTTCTATTTCAGATCCGCTGCGCAGATCTGCTCTCCTTTCCCTTGCTTTGCAACTGCCCGTCACGTCTTCGTCTTGTGATGCTTCTCCTGCTTCTCACAGAAAATATACTGATTGTAAGCCTCCACTGTAACCGGAGGCAGATATCCGCCCTTTTTCAGTGTGGTTTCAATGGAGAACCGTATCCCCTCCAGCATGGCGGCGTTGATGCTGGTCAGACAAAGTTGCCGCATCTGCTCCACGCCATCATAGGTACGATCCTCGGAGATCAGATCCGCCAGGTACACGATCTCCTCCAGCCGGGTCATGCCGGCTCTGCCCACTGTGTGATACCGGACAGCATTCAGCACATCCGGATCCGTCACTCCCATGCGCACCTGAAGAAAGTACGCACCGGCAATGCCATGCCACACGGGCTTGGTGACAAGCTCCTCCTTGGAAACTGCGAAGCTGCTTGCCCGAACCAGTTCCTCCTGTTCCTCCGCAGGCAGTTCCTTACACACATCATGCATCAGCCCGGCAAAATAGGCTTTTTCCGGATCCTCTCCGTAAAGCTCTGCCAGGCGCTGTGCCTCATGGGCAACGTTCAGCGAATGAGTATACCGTTTTTTAGAAAGGCGTGCCTTCAGGAACGCCCTGTTTTCATCAAAATGATACAAGCGATCACCTCAAACAATGCTCTCACCGTTGCACACACCGTACAGTCCGTGCAACATTATATATTGTACTACGTTTTCCGGCAAATAGCAAGAAAATTTTCGGCAAAGCTCAATTTTGTGACGGATTTGTGACGAAGACATGGGAAGCGGCTTGGCATGCACCACTGTGACCTGTCCATAGGAGGAAAGCTCCGCCGCCTTCTGGCGCAGTACATCCTCCGGTTCCGTGCCCCGGGATACGCAGAGCAATCCTGCAAGGGTCAGGATCTCCTGCCAACAGTACCAGCTGTCGAAGCTCAGCAGCATATCGCTGCCGGTCAGCAGGAACAGGGCATCCTCCGGGAAACGGCTGTGCAAATACCGCAAGGTCTCCACCGTATAGCTTTTGCCCGGTTTGGTCAGCTCATAATCGCTGACCTCCAGCCAGGGATAAGGCTCCGCTGCCAGCCGGCACATGGCAAGCCGGTCGGCAGCAGGGGCATAGGCATCAGAGGATTTATGAGGCGCCGTGCCGGAAGGCATCAGCAGCATCCGATCCAGTCCGCACTGCTGGTGAACCGTCTGTGCCAGATGCAGGTGTCCGTTGTGGATGGGATTGAAGCTGCCGCCAAACAGGGCAATGCGGCTCATTTCAGATCAATGACCGGCTTTTTCGGATTGCGCCGGTACAGCACGAACCGGCTGCCGATGACCTGTACCACATCAGAACCGGTCTGCTCTGCCAGCTGCTCCGCAGCCTCCCGGGCGGTGTAGCCGGAATTTTCCAGCACCCGTAGCTTAATCAGCTCCCGGGCACGAAGGGCATCGTCAGTCTGTGCCACCAGGGTGTCGCTGATGCCCCCCTTGCCCACCTGAAAAATCGTGTCCATACTGTTTGCCATTCCCCGCAGAACGGCACGCTGTTTGCTTGTCAGCATACTGTACCCCTTTCCTGTTCCAAATACCCATACACCTGCCGGAGGGCATCCGCCCGGTGACTGACTGCATTCTTCTCCTCCGCCGTCAGTACCGCAAAGCTCTTGCCCTGGTACCGGAATACCGGGTCATAGCCAAAGCCATTCTCCCCCTCCGGCACCATGCCGATGATACCCTCTACCTTGCCAAGAAAGCTGTGGGCATCGCCCGTTGCGTCAATATAGCACATGGCGCACAGAAACCGGGCAGTGCGCTGCTGCTCCGGCACACCGGAAAGCTCCTGCAACAGCTTTGCACAGCGGTCTGCGTCCGTGGCATGCTCCCCGGCGTACCGATGGGAATACACCCCCGGCGCCCCGTTCAGTGCATCCACCGCCAGACCGCTGTCATCCGCCAGCACCGGCTTCCCGGTCTTTTCATAAAATGCCCGTGCCTTCAGCTCCGCATTCTCTGCAAAGGTGGTGCCGGTCTCCTCCACATCCAGCTGTACTCCTGCCTGGGACTGGGACAGTACCTCAATGCCCAGGGGACGCAGCATCTGGGAGATCTCCCGCAGCTTGTTCTGATTATTCGTCGCCAGTATGATCTGCTTCATTTGCCTGCTCCTCTCCCTTGTCCGTCCGTTCAAACAATGCAGTTACAAAGCTGCGGCTGTCAAAGGGCTGCAAATCGTCGATCTGCTCTCCCACACCGATGAGCTTCACCGGAATGCCCAGCTCATTCTTGATGGAAATCACAATACCACCCTTTGCGGTGCCGTCCAGCTTGGTCAGCACGATGCCGGTAATGTCCGCCACCTCGTTAAACAGCCGTGCCTGGTTGACCGCATTCTGCCCGGTGGTGGCATCCAGCACCAGCAGGGTTTCCACGGCGCAGCCCTCCGCCTGCTGACTGATGATCCGGTTGATCTTCCGCAGCTCCTCCATCAGATTCTTTTTATTGTGCAGCCGACCTGCGGTATCGCAGATCAGTACATCCGTTTTTCTCGCCTTTGCAGCAGTCACAGCGTCAAACACCACTGCCGCCGGGTCGGAGCCCTCCGCATGCTTCACCAGATCCACCCCGGCACGCTGGGTCCAGACCTCCAGCTGATCAATGGCAGCCGCCCGGAAGGTATCCGCTGCTGCCACCAGCACCTTTTTGCCCTGCTGTTTGTACTGATGGCACAGCTTGCCGATGGTGGTGGTTTTGCCGGCGCCATTGACCCCGATCACCAGAATGATGGAGGGCGTGGTAGACAGATCCAGTGCCACATCCTCTCCCATCATTTCGGAAATGATCTCCTGGATCAGCTCCATGATCTTTCCCGGATCCGTCACGCCCCGCTCCTTGACCCGCTTGCGCAGCTTTTCACAAATCTCCACAGAGGTTTCCACCCCCATGTCGCTCATGATCATGGTTTCCTCCAGCTGTTCAAACAGATCCTCATCGATCTTGGTAAAGGAATTGACCACCCGCTGCATGCCGCTGATCATGGATTCCTTGGTTTTCCGCAGTCCCTCTTTGATTTTACTGAATAATCCCATATGTGTACCTCCTTACGCCTGTGTCGTGGTGTCCAGATCCGGCTGTTCCAGCTTCAAGAGCCTGGAAACGCCGTCTGCCTGCATAGTCACGCCGTACAGCACATTGGCTTCCTCCATGGCACTGCGGCGGTGCGTGACCAGAACAAACTGGGTATGCTCCGTGAACCGGTGCAGATACTGCGCATACTTGCGCACATTTGCTTCATCCAGCGCTGCATCAATCTCATCCAGAATACAGAAGGGCGCCGGACGCAGCTTCAAAATCGCAAAATAAATACAGATTGCCACAAAGGACTGCTCGCCGCCGGACAGGGAAATCAGATTCTTGATGACCTTGCCGGGAGGCGCCACGCTGATCTCGATGCCGGATTCCAGTACATGCTCCGGGTCTGTCAGAATCAGCTCCGCATGGCCGCCTCCGAACAGCTCCTTGAAAATAGCCTTGAAATTGTCGTTGATCCGCACAAAGCTTTCCGCAAAGATCCGGCACATGTCCTCCGTCAGGGATTCGATCAGCTTTTCCAGTTCCCGCTTGGAGCCGGTCACATCCGCCACCTGTGCGGACAGGAAGGTGTACCGTTCGGATACCTCCCGGTACTCCTCAATGGCGCCCACGTTCACATTGCCCAGTGCCTTGATCCTTCCCTTGATCTGTGCCAGGGTCTGCTGCGCCTTTTGCAGATCCTCCAAAGGCTCCGCCAGTTGCTCCGCCTCCGAACGGGTCAGCTCATAGGTTTCCAGCAGCTGCATGATGAGACTGTCGTAATCCTTCTGGGCTGTGATCTTCCGCTCATCAATCCGCATCGCCTCTCCGGCACGCTTTTCCTTGGCTTCGTTGATGGCACGCATTCCCTCCCGCAGCTGATTGATGTACTGCTGCTGGCTGTCATGCTGCCCCTGGAGCCGGGTGATCTCCTGTCTGCATGCTTCCGTTTCTGCCTGCATCCGGGACAGGGTTTCCCGGCTGTGGGCAATCGCCTGCTCCTTCTGGACAATCAACTGCTCCGCTTCTTTCAGCATTGCATGCAACTGAGCTGCCCGGCTCTCGGACTGCTCCGCCGACTGCTGCATATTCTCCAGCTCCCGGCGGGCGGACTCCTGATCCTTCACGCATTCCATCTGCCCCAGCTTCAGCTTGGCAAGCTGTGCGGAAAGTGCCTCCCTTGCCTGCTGCAAGCCGCTGCGCAGATCCTGTTGGGCAGAAAGTGCCTGTTCCTGCCGGGCAATGCTCTGATCCACCTGCTCCAATGCCCGGGTGGCTTCCGCCAGCAGCTGTTCCTGTCGAGCAAGACTCTGCTTTGCCTGCTCCACCCGTTCCTGCTGGGTGGCAGCCTGCTGTCGGGCGGATTCCGCCAGTGCCTGCTTGGCAGTACGATCCGCCGTCAGCCGGATAACCTCCGTCTGTGCCTGGGACAGCGCATCCCGGGTGCTGTCCAGATCGAACCGCAGCTTATCGGTTTCCGCCTTCAACCGCTCCCCGGCAGCCCTCTGACCCTCCTGCTCTGCGGTCAGGGCTTCGATCTCCGTCCCCAGGGTATCCAGCTCATTTTTCCGGGTGATCACCCCGCTGGAATGGGCGGCGGAGCCACCGGTAAAGGAGCCTCCTGCATTGATGACCTGTCCGTCCAGGGTCACGATCCGGAACTTATAGCCAAACCGTTTGGCGATGACCGTGGCACAGTCAATGTCTTCCGCAATGGCGATCCGTCCCAGCAGGGAACGGAATATTCCCTCGTATTTTGCGTCACAGGCAGCCAATTCCGCCGCCAGTGCCACAAATCCCTCCATACTGGATAGATTCGGCTCGTGCAGCAGATTTCCCCGGACGGAGGTCAAGGGCAGGAAGGTGGCTCTGCCGGCACGCTGCTCCTTCAGATAGCGGATGCAACGCTTGGCAATGTCCTCGTTTTCCACAATGATATTCTGCATGGCAGCACCCAGTGCGGTTTCGATGGCCACCCCGTATTCCGGCTTCACGCTGACCAGCTGTGCCACACTGCCGTGAATGCCGCTGATCCTGCCGCTTTTCCCGGCACGAAGAATCTCCTTGATGCTCCGTCCAAAGCCCTCCATGCTGTTTTCCAGATCCTGCAACAGCCGTCTGCGCTGCTGCTTTTCCCGCAGCCGCAGGGTAGCAGCCTCCCAATCCTTCCGCTGCTGGGCGAGCTTCTGCATCTTGCTGTCGTACAGCCGCTGATAGCCCCCCAACCGGTTTTCCTGTTCCCGGATCCGGTTCTGCGCCTGCTCCAGTTGCCTGGAAAGCTGCTCCAGGGCGGTTTCATAGGCTGCGGACTGCTCTGCCTGCCGGGCGGCGGTATCCTCGCCCCCCTCCAGAGTCTGCTTCAGCTGGGTGATCTGCTCCCGGGCGGCCTGCTGGGTAAAGCGATGCTGGCTCTGCTCCAGATACAGGGCATTCACCGCACTGCCTGCTTCGTCATATGCCTTGCCGGCGGCAGCTGCCTCCTGCTCCTGGGCTGCAAATGCCTGCTGTGCCTCCTGGATCTGTGCCGCAAAGTCCTTTGCGTCCTGCTCCAGCTGTGCGATCCGCTGCTGCTGTGCCTGGATGCGCTCTGTCAGCTCTGTTCGGGAAAGCTGCTCTGCCGCATGGCTTTCCTCCGCCTGGGCAATCTGCGCCCGGCTGTGCTGAATATCATTTTCGCTGACTGCAATATCCGCCTTTACAGCGGCGCTGTTCTGTTCGATCTCCAGGATCTGTCCCCGGAGCCGTTCCACCCCCATGGCGCTTTCCTGCATCCGGGTGTAGCCCTCTGCAATCTTGGCTTCCTCCCGGTCAATATCGTTTTGCAGATTTTCATATTCCGCCGCTGCCACCAGGGCCTCCTCTGACAAGGCGTCCAGCTTCTCCCGGAGGGTATCCAGCCGGTTCACCCATACGGAGATCTCCAGGCTCTTGCGCTGCTGGGCAAGCTCCAGGAATTTTTCCGCCTTGCCGGACTGGATCCGCAAAGGCTCCACTCTGCCCTCCAGCTCCGACACAATATCCGTCAGCCGCACCAGATTTTCCTGGGCTGCATGAAGCCGCCGCTCCGCCTCCTGCTTTTTATAGCGAAATTTGGAAATACCGGCAGCCTCCTCGAAGATATCCCGGCGCTCATTGCTCTTGGCGCCTACGATCTCCGCAATGCGGCCCTGTCCGATGATGGAGTAACCGTCCCTGCCCAGACCCGTATCCATGAACAGCTCGTTGATGTCCTTGAGCCGTACATTCTTGCCGTTGATCTGGTATTCGCTTTCCCCGCTGCGAAACAGCCGCCGGGTCACGCTGACTTCCCGATCCTCCGACGCCAGCTCCCCCTGTTCATTGTCAATGGTCAGGGTCACCGCCGCAAAACCGACAGGCTTTCGAGCCTCAGTACCGGAAAAAATAACGTCCTCCATCTTGTTGCCCCGGAGGGTCTTGGTGGATTGCTCCCCCAGCACCCAGCGCACGGCGTCGCCGATGTTACTTTTTCCGCTGCCGTTCGGTCCCACTACAGCAGTCAATCCTTTGTCAAAGCTCAGCTTGATTTTATCAGGGAAGGATTTAAACCCCTGAAGCTCAAGTGATTTCAAGTACATGCAAGTGTTTCCTTTCTATGGACAGATGCGCCCGGTTCCCATATGCATTCCTCCATGCCGCATGCCGGATCCTGTATCAGCCGCAGCACTGCCCCCTGCTGTGCAAACCACGCCCGGTTACAGCCCTTATGGCCGATGCTCCGGCTCAGTGCCGCAGGATGCACCCGAAACGCATAAATGCGCCCCGGCTCCGGCGTGCCGATCTGTGCCTGCATCCGGCGCAGCAGTCTGCGGCTTTCGCAAAGCTCCCGGAAGGCTGGGTGGTAATACCCGGCGATCCGGTTTTCCGATACCCCGTCCTGGGCATGGAGCCCACAGCGGATCACCCGGATCCCGGCGGCGGCGCATTCCTCCAGCAGCCTGGCGCACAGGTCGATCATGTCCGAAAGGGGCAGCATGGGATATGCCCCATCCGCATACAACCGGGCAAGTCTGGTGCCGGGCAGCACCACTGTGGGGTAGATCCGCATGGTGTCCGGTTTCATGGCAATGCACCCTCTGCCGGTGGCAAGATCCGTTTCCGGGGTACTGCCATACAGCCCGGTCATCATCTGTAAGCCCAGTTCCATGTCCTGTGCCCGGACGCATGCGGCAGCCCGGTACACATCCCGGGCGGTATGCCCCCGTTCGTTCACTTCCAGTACCGGATCCCACAGGCTCTGTGCTCCAAGCTCCACAGCTGTCACCCCGTAGGACGCCAGCAGCGCCGCCGTTTCCCTGTCCATGTAATCCGGCCGAGTGGAGAGCCGGATACCCCCTGCAAGCCCATCCCGTAAAAAGGGCTGTACCGCTTCCAGCAGTCCCAGCATGTAATCTCTGGGCAAAGCGGTAAAGCTGCCGCCGAAAAAGGCGATTTGGGTATGCGCCGGATCCCCCATGGAAGGCAAGGTATCCCGGCAAAGGGCGGTCACCTCCTCCGGGGAAGGAGCATGGACGCTGCCGCTGATGCAGTGCTGGTCGCAGAAGCTGCACCGATGGGGGCAGCCCAGGTGGGGAATGAAAATCGCCAGGTTTTTATGCTTCATAGCCCATCAGAGCCAGCGCTTCCTTTGCCGCCATCTGTTCGGCTTCCTTTTTGCTCCTGCCGGTGCCGGAGCCGATCACGTTGGAGTTCAGGCATACATTCACCACGAATGCCTTGTTGTGATCCGGGCCGGTCTGCTTGACCAGCATATACTCCACCTTCTCCTCCGGATTCTGCTGGACGATTTCCTGCAGCACTGTCTTGTAATCTGAAAAGGCTGCTGTCCGGCGGCTGTCGATATCCTCCGGGATAAAGCCCAGCACATAGGGAGTTGCCGCCTCCAGTCCGCCATCCAGGAAAATGGCGGCGATGACCGCCTCAAAGGCATCCGCCAGAATGGAGGGACGGGTTCTGCCCCCGGTGTTTTCCTCCCCCTTGCCCAGCAGGATCGCATCCCCCAGCCGGATCTTCTGTGCGAACACATGCAGGGATTTTTCACAAACCAGGCTTGCCCGGATCTTGGTCAGTTCCCCCTCCGGCAGATGGGTAAAATGCTTGAACAGGTACTGGGATACCACAATGGACAGCACACTGTCCCCCAGAAACTCCAGCCGCTCATTGCTGTGGCGCAGCTTCTTCTTTTCGTTGGCGTAGGAAGAATGGGACAGCGCCTCCTGCAGCAGCTGCTTATCGTGGAAGGTGTAGCCGATGATCTGTTCAAATTCTTCCAAACTCAGGGTATTCCCTGCCTCATGCTCTTTCAATTTTCTTCTCCTCCATAGCCTGCAGCGCCGCAACCGATGCGGTAAGTGTCACTATCATTTTCTCATCCACACAAGCCTTTGCCTGCCGGATGGCATTGTAAAACGCCCGGGCATCCGAACTGCCATGGGCTTTGATCACGGGCTTTGCGATCCCCATCAGCACAGCGCCGCCCACCTCGCTGTAATCCATCTGTTTTTTGAACGCCTTGATCCGGGGCAGCACCAATGCTGCGGACAGCTTGCCACTGACTCCGCTGAACACGTCCTTGAGCTTATGTGCAAAAAAGGAACCCATGCCCTCATACAGCTTCAGGATCACGTTTCCCGTAAAGCCGTCGGTAACGATCACATCATACTCGCCTCCGGGGATCTCCCGTGCCTCCAGGTTGCCCCGGAAGTTGACCGGTGCCTCCTGCAGCCGGTGATAGGTCTCGATCTCCAGCTCTCTGCCCTTGGTATCCTCCGAACCGATATTCACAAGACCCACCGCCGGATTCTCCACGCCCATGACGTTCTTCATATAGGCACTGCCCATCAGAGCAAACTGCACCAGCATCTCCGGTCGGCAGTCCGCATTGGCACCGCAGTCGATGAGCATGCTGACTCCCTTTGCAGTGGGGAGCAAAGGTGCCAGTGCCGCACGCTTGATGCCGGGGCTGCGCTTTGCAAGGAAGGTAGCACCTACCACCAGAGCACCGGTACTGCCGGCGGATACGAAAGCATCCCCCTGGTCATCCCGCAATGCCCGCAGTCCCACCGCCATAGAGCAGTTCTTGTGGGCCTTCAGGATGGAGGTAGGCTCCTCGTGCATCTCGAATACCTCGTCGGTGTGCAGGATCCGGATCTGTTCCAGAGATGTGCCCTGCTCCTCAGCCGTTTTCCGGATGATCTGCTCATCCCCCACCAGAGTGATCTCCACCCCCAGCTGCTGCACCGCCATGGCAGCGCCCTGGATCACTGCCTGGGGAGCATGATCTCCGCCGAATGCGTCTACAATGATATTCATCTGGTCAAACACCCCATTCCGTTCCAGTCTGCGCCGCATCCTCCGTCAGCAATGCCTCCAGTGCCTGCATGCCCCGCTGTGCCAGCGCCATGTATTTTGCTTTCTTGTCCCGGATCCGCTCCGGCAGCTCCGGCAGGATCCCCATATTCGCCCCCATGGGCTGGTATTTTTCGTTGTAGCTGTCGCTGACATGTGCCGCCAGCGCCCCCAGCATAGTCTCCCGGGGCAGATGCAGCGGCGGTTTCCCCTGTACAGCCCGAACCATGTTCAGTCCGGCAACCAGTCCGCTGCCGGCAGATTCCATATATCCCTCCACGCCGGTGATCTGTCCGGCAAAGTACAGATCCGGGTTTGTCCGCATGCAATACGTATCCGTCAGCAGCCTGGGACTGTTCAGAAAGGAATTCCGGTGCATGACTCCATAGCGCATAAACTCCGCATGGGCAAGCCCGGGAATCATGGAAAATACCCGTTTCTGCTCTCCGAATTTCAGATTGGTCTGAAATCCCACCAGATTATACAGAGTGCCCTCCCGGTTTTCCTTGCGCAGCTGCACCACTGCATAGGGTCGCCGCCCGGTATGGGGATCCGTCAGTCCCACCGGCTTCAGCGGGCCGAACCGCATCGTATCCGCCCCACGCTTTGCCAGCACTTCAATGGGCATACAGCCCTCGTACACCCGGAATGCCGCCTTGTCGAATTCCTTCAGGGGAGCAGACTCCGCCCCGATCAAGGCTTCATAAAACGCCTCATACTCCGGCTTTTCCATGGGGCAGTTGATGTAATCCGCATCTCCTCTCCCGTACCGGGAGGCGTAAAATATGCGGCTTTCGTCCAGGCTTTCCCGGGTGACAATGGGGGCGGCAGCGTCATAAAAGCTCAGCTGCTCCCCACAAATCAAAGCGATCTCCCTTGCCAGGGTATCCGCCGTCAGAGGGCCGGTGGCAAGAATGACCTTCCCCTCCGGGATCCGCTCCACCTCTTCCTCACAAATCATGATATTCGGGTGTGAGCGGATTTTCTCCGTTACCATTCGGGAAAACGCATGCCGCTCCACCGCAAGAGCGCCCCCTGCCTCCACTGCGGTTGCCTTTGCACAGGGCACCAGCAGGGAGCCCAGCCGTTCCATTTCCGCTTTCAACATGCCAGGGGCAGAATCCAGCCGGGACGCCTTCAGAGAATTAGAGCACACCAGCTCTGCAAAGGTGTCCGCATGGTGGGCAGGAGTATGCTTCTTTGGCTTCATGTCATACAGAGCCACCGACAGACCCGCCTGGGCGATCTGCCAGGCAGCCTCGCAGCCGGCAAGCCCGGCACCGATGACCCGGATCATTCCTTCAGGCTCCGCTCAAAGCCGCAGCCGGGCTTTTCGCATACCAGCTTACCGGAACGCCCACCCTTCTTGAACAGGGTACAGCCACACTTGGGGCAGGTATCCTCCACCGGGGTGCTCCAGGTCATGAAATTGCAGTTGGGGTAGTTGTCGCAGCCGTAAAAGCTTCTGCCCTTCTTGGATTTTTTCAGCACGATCTTCTTGCCGCACAAAGGGCAGGTACCCTTGGTTTCCTGAACGATCTTCTTGGTGTTCCGGCACTCCGGGAATCCGGGGCATGCCAGGAACTTGCCGAATCTGCCGATCTTGATGACCATCTTCTTGCCGCACAGCTCGCATACCACATCGGTCTCCTCGTCCGGCACCTTTACCCGCTTGCCCTCCATGGCAACCTCCGCCTTGGACAGGGTTTTTTCAAAGTCATCGTAGAATCCATGCAGCATGGATACCCAGTCGCAGTCCCCATGCTCCACCCGGTCCAGATCCGTTTCCATCTTCGCCGTGAACTTGGCATCTACAATATGCTTGAAATGCTCCTTCATCAGCTCGGTGATGACCTCACCCAGTGCGGTGGGTCGCAGCTGCTTGCCGTCCCGCTCCACATACAGCCGGGACAGGATGGTAGTGATGGTGGGGGCATAGGTACTCGGTCTGCCGATTCCGTTTTCCTCCAGTGCCTTGATGAGGGTGGCTTCGGAGTATCTTGCCGGAGGCTGGGTAAAATGCTGGTTCCCATCCAGGCTCTTGACCTTCAGCAGATCTCCCTGCTCCAGAGGAGGCAGCACCTTGTTGTCCTCTGCGTCCGCATCCTTGGATTCCTCATACAACACCGTAAAGCCCTCAAACTTCACAGAGTAGCCGGATGCCTTAAAGCCGCAGTTTCCGGCAGTAATATCCGCAGAAACCGTATTCAGCTGGGCGTTTGCCATCTGGCTGGCGATGAACCGCTCCCAGATCAGCTTATACAGCTTGAACTGATCCGTCGTCAGACTGTTCTTCACCCGCTCCGGCGTCAGATCCGGCATGGAGGGACGAATGGCTTCGTGAGCGTCCTGAGCATTCTTCTTGGACTTGAACACCCGGGGCGTGGGGGGCAGATACTGCTTGCCGTAGGTCTGCTCAATGTATGCAGCCGCAGCAGCCTTTGCCTCGTCGGAAATACGCAGGCTGTCCGTTCTCATGTAGGTGATCAGACCCACTGCACCCATGCCCTCGATCTCCACGCCTTCGTACAGCTCCTGGGCAGCCTTCATGGTGCGCTTAGCCTGGAAACCCAGCCGCCGGGAGGCGTCCTGCTGGAGGGTAGAGGTAATGAAGGGGGGCGCAGGCTGCTTGTTGGTGACCCGCTTCTTGACCCCGGCAACCGTAAACTGCGCCTGCTCCAGGGTCTGGAGGATGCCGTCGGTCTGCTCCTTGGTGGCAAGCTCTGCCTTCTGCCCGTCGATGGTTGCAAGCTTTGCCGCAAACACCTTCCGGCTGGAGGGAGCGGTGAGCTTTGCGTCAATGGACCAGTATTCCTGGGTCTTGAATGCCCGGATTTCATTTTCCCGATCCACCACAAGCCGCACGGCTACGGACTGTACCCGACCGGCGGACAATCCCCGCTTCACCTTTTTCCACAGGAAGGGACTCAGCTGATAGCCCACGATCCGATCCAGAATCCGCCGTGCCTGCTGGGCATTCACCAGATCCACATCGATCTTGTGGGGGTGGCTCATACCGTTCCGGACGCCAGCCTGGGTGATTTCGTTGAATGCCACCCGGTTGTTGTCCTCCATATTCAGGTTCAGCATCTGCGCCAGATGCCAGGAAATCGCTTCTCCCTCACGGTCCGGGTCCGTTGCCAGATAGATCTTGTCCGCCTTTTTGGCGTGCTTCTTCAGATCCTTGATCACGTCCTCCTTGCCCTTCATGTCCATGTACTGGGGGGCAAAGTCATGCTCCACATCCACACCAAATTTGGACTTGGGCAAATCCCGTACATGTCCCATAGAGGCAATCACATCATAATCCCCGCCCAGGTATTTCTGAATGGTCTTTGCCTTGGCAGGAGACTCCACAATTACTAAGTTAGACATATATCTGCATTTTCCGCCCCACCGGGCAGAAAACTCCTTTCTAATTTAATTCATACACCTTGCCGAACAGAGAGGTCACGACCCCCATCAACTCCAGCTCCGTCAGGGACATCATCAGATCCTCCATGCTCAGCTCCAGCCGGGTAGCAAGCACATCCGCATGCATCTTGCCCTCCTGTTCCAGGCAATTCACAATGGCTGTCTGCAACAGATCCAGACTGCTTCGATCTCCCTTGGGCTTTGCCGTTGTTTCCGGCTGCTCCGGTTCTGCGGACTGCTCTGGCTGCTTTTTGGGCTTCACCACAGGCGGCGGCAATTCCTCCTCCTGGGACAGCACCGCCGACTGGCTGCGCTTTGCCTCATAGGGGGGATCCACAGGCGTCGATAGTTTATGCGGATAGGTGGTGTAATATTCGTTCAAGATATCGTTCAGTGTGAACACCGGGATCGCCCCGTCCCGCAAGTAGCGGAACACCCCTGCATACCGGCGATCCAGAATATCTGCCGGAGGCACGCAGAACACATCCCTACCCTGATCCGCCGCATGCTCTGCGGTAATCAGGGAACCGCTGCCAATGGCAGCCTCCACCACAACAGTACCCAGGGACAGACCGCTGAGCACCCGGTTCCGCTTGGGGAAATTGCTGCCCATAGGCTGGGTACCCGGCAGGAATTCCGTCAGGATCAGTCCGCTTTCGGTCATCTGCTCCTTCAGCTCCGCATTTTCCTTGGGATAATTCACGTTGATACCGCAACCCAGTACTGCAACTGTAGGCAGATTCCGCCGCAGGGCAGCCCGATGGGCGGCAGAATCCACACCCAGGGCAAAGCCGCTGACGATGGTCATGCCGCATTCCGCAAGCCCTCCTGCCAACGCCTCTGTAACCCGCAGGCTGTAAGGGCTGGGGCGCCGGGTGCCCACCACGGTCATACCGATGTAATCCCGCAGAAGCTCCAGATGCCCCAGGGAAAACAGCACCAGAGGCGGATTGTAAATGCTCCGGAGAATGGCAGGATACTCCGCCTGGTCAAAGGCAGTAATGGTGATCCCATTGCGCTGACAGTATTCGATCACCGCATCCACCTGTTCCAGATGGGCTGTCCGGGCAGCACGCTCCTCCGCAGGCGTCAGCCCGGTGACCTCTCCCTCCCGCAGGGCGAAAAAGGCGTCATGGGCGCTGTCGAAATGATCCAGTAGCTGCCATACCCGGGGATTTCCTGCGCCGAACACCAGGCTCAGCCACAACCAGTACCTTGTCTCGTTCATACCTGTCCCCCCTGTAATTCCCAAAGAATGATTCCCGCTGCCATTGCCGCATTCAGAGAGTTAATATGCCCCTGCATCCGGATGGTCAGCCGGGTATCACAGGCATCCGCCAACTGTGCCGGGATGCCGTTGCCTTCGTTGCCGATCATCACAGCAGCGCTGCCATTGAAGTCACAGCTACGCAGCTCCCGTGCGTCCGGATCGATCACTGCCGCATAGGTATGTACCCCAGCCGCTTGCATTCGGCAAAGGAGCCTGTCCGTATCCGGTTCCTGCCATAATGGCACCCGGAACACAGAACCCATGGTGGCACGGATGACCTTGGGGCTGTACACGTCGCAGCAGCCGCACAGAAACACCCCGTCAATGCCCAGGGCGTCCGCCGTCCGCAGGATCATGCCCAGATTGCCCGGATCCTGTAACTGGTGGAGCATCAGAAAATGTCCGCCCCGGTACAGCACCGGCTGGTAATCCTCCTGCCGGGGCATCCGGCAAAGGGCAAACACGCCCTGGGGCTGCTCAGTCTGGGCGATTTTTGCGCCAAGCTCATTTGAAATAACCAGCAAACGTACTTCCCTCAAATCAGCCTGCGCAAGGAATGCAGGATACTTTTCCAAAGCCGATTCCGTCACCATCAGACACTCCAGCTGTGCCTGCTCCAGCAATGCATCCTGGACGAGCCGTACCCCCTCCAACACAAATAGACCATCGGCGTACCGCTCCTTTTTCGAGGCAGCAAGCTTCTGGTAGCGTTTGATATTCACATTGTCCTTTGAGGACAAAACAGTGTTGTGTTGCAATCGTACACCTCCGTTTCTGAACTGTACCGGACGGAGCCGCATATATAAGGATGCCTTTCCGCACAAACGCACGGAAAGGCACTTGGTTCATGTACTTACTGAAGCGCAGCCTTTGCCTGCTCAGTAATCTTTGTGAAACCGGCAGCGTCGTTGATTGCGATCTCAGACAGCATCTTTCTGTTGAGTGTGATCCCAGCCTTCTTGCAGCCGTTCATGAATGTGGAATAATTCATGCCGTTGAGCTTGCATGCTGCGGAAATTCTGGTGATCCACAGTGCCCGGAAATCTCTCTTCTTCTGCTTACGGCCGATGTAAGCGTAGTTGCCGGACTTCATAACGGCCTGCTTGGCCATCTTGAAGTGCTTGCTCTTATTGCCCCAGTAGCCCTTAGCCAGCTTTAATGTTTTATTTCTTCTCTTGCGAGTTGCCATTGCACCCTTCACTCGTGCCATTGTCTTATACCTCCAAAATATATTTACTCAGAAAATCTGAAACTGCATTCCGCAGACCCGGCAGCCGGATCTTAGAGATAGGGAACGAGCTTCTTGATGGTCGGTGCGTTTGTGCAGTCGCAGATGCCGGCGCCCCGTGCGATTCTCTTCCGCTTGGTGTCCTTCTGGGTCAGTCTGTGTCTCTTGTTGGTGTGCTGATACTTCACCTTACCGGAACCGGTTACCTTGAAGCGCTTCTTTGCTCCGGAATGCGTTTTAACCTTAACCTTTGCCATTGTATAGTCCTCCTTCAATTACTTGGATGCCTTCGGTGACATGAACATCACGATGCTGCGACCCTCCATCTTTGCCGGCTTATCCACGACAGCAATGTCGCCGCATGCTTCACGGAAACGAGCCAGCAGCTCCTCACCCAGGTGGGGATGCGCAATCGCACGCTTGCGGAACCGGACGGAAACCTTCAGCTTGTCGCCGGACTGCAGGAATTTGATAGCCTGGTTGACCTTTGTGTTGAAATCGTGGGTATCAATCGCAGAAAACATACGGATTTCCTTGATCTCCACAACCTTCTGGTTCTTGCGGGCTTCCTTTTCCCGCTTTGCCTGCTCAAAGCAGAACTTGCCGTAGTCCATGATCCGGCACACAGGCGGAGTCGCCTGGGGCGCGATCTTGACCAGATCCAGATTCTTGTCATAGGCGATCTTCTGCGCTTCCTTTGCGGAAAGCACACCCAGCTTTGTTCCCTGATCGTCGATTACCAGCACCTCACGGTCCCGGATCTCTTCGTTGATCTGATGTTCCTGTTTGCTAATTTCCAGCACCTCCAAGTCAGTTTTCAAAACAAAAATGAGTGCAGAAAGCATCCTGCACTCATACGAATTCCATGTAAAATGGGTTCATATTGACCGAACCATGCATGCACGGGCGGTGAGAACAGAAAGTCCTGCTTTGTTTTTACTGTAATAGTATATACCCTTTTGCATCGTTTGTCAAGTACTTTTTTCAAATTCGTCCGCACTTTCTCTGATCCTGTCCCAGAGCCGGGAAAACACCTCTGCGCACTTAAGTCTTGCCCGGTACCGCCGGGGATTGGTCAGCAGATCATACTCCCCCTGGTCGAAATACGCTTCCGCCTGGTCTGCATCGCTCCGCACCGACTCTGCCGCCGGGATGCACAGGGGCGGATACATCACGCACCACCAGTTGTGACCCTCCGCCTCCCCGATGGTGATCCGCAGCGCCTCATACTCCCCGGCCGGCATGGTCAGATCCTCATACACCCGCTCATCAAAGGGCATCTCCACCAGCTCCGCCTCCACGTCATAAGTAAAGCCCTGCTCCTGCACTACCTGCCGGGCAATCTCCCGGATCCGGTCCAGCTTGCTCTGGGCGGCATCATAGGCCTCCTCCAGGGTCTGCGCATCCCCGAACAGCTCCTCCGAACAGGACAGAAGTCTGTCCCGGACTGCCAGCTTCAGCGCCTGATCTTCCTCACTGTCGGAGTTTGCAAGGATGTGCAGCCGCAGCACCTGTGCCTGCAGCTTGTCCACCGTGCGGGATACACTGCTTACATTTGCATAAAGGATCGCACCCAAAAGTCCAGCCAGTAAAATCAGTTCCAGTCGTTTCATGTTACATCGCCTCCGACTGGAATATGCCCAGCCGGCAGCAAAATATACATGCAAAGAAAAAAGGGAGATTCCTCTCCCCTTCTAGCCTTAAGGCAACACCGCACAAAGCCCACCTGTCGGCTATGCGCAGCATCTGCTGACGTATTTTCCGTCATATCACACAGAAACTCCTTGCAATACGCCAGTATTCCTGCGTCGTTTCTATGCAATCTGACGAAAAATCTGTTGGCACATCTACCACACATTCTTTGTGCGGTATTACCTTAAGAAATCGTAATGGGGCGGTTGGTACCGATCAGACCAATGTAGCTTTTGCCTGCATTCACGGACAGTTCCTTACCGCTCTGGTCAAAAAGCCGGATGGGCTGATCTTCTGCGTCCTTTGTCCACTTGATCTCCTGGGCTTCCCCCAAGGAAATGTAGTAGCCCGTGCCCCCCTTCAGTGCCACATCCATCAGATAGCCGTCCGGCCGGGTGTGAATATCCGTCTGCAGCAGGATCACGTTGGTAAAAGCAAGCTGCTTGTCAGCCTTCTGATCCATGTGGGGCTTGCCGGAATGCTGCTTGAGATAGGTCTCGCTGGACGCATCGTAGGTAAAGGTGCTGAAATACTGGTCAGAGAATGCAGCATTCACCGTTTCACAGCTTTCCCCGTCCGGCTTTTCCGGCTTTTCCGGATCCAGGAACCGGAATGCATCTTCGGCGGTGGTATCCGTCCGGAAGCCGAACTGGTCAATGGCATCCGGCACCGCATCCCCCTTCAGATACCCTGTATGCTCCGTGTTGTACTTGCCCACCCGGTCAGGATCCCGGAAGAAGATCACCTTATTGGCAATGCCGCCGCCATCCATCCGGTCAATGCCCAGACGCTCCAGCGTATCCTTGGCGATGGTCTGGTCACAGCCCCAGTGGCAGTAAATGGCATCCATGCCGTATGCCAGGATCGGGTAGTAATACCGGCAACTGCGCACAGAGCAGATATCCGGCAGGTTCGTGTAGTCCGCATACACCGCCATGAGCCGGGTAATCCCCCCCTCCACCGGAATTTCGTAAATGATGTCCGCCGCCGCAATGCCGTACTGAGGCAGGGAGGGTTTTACATTGTTCACCATTACCGCAATGGGTCGTTTCCCCACTGCGTCCTGGTTATAGCCGGTCTCCCCGGTCAGGGGATTGTGCACTGCGGAAACCGCCTCTGTTGCCGGTTCCGCAGGCTCGGTTTCAGCCGCCGTCTGCTGTGTCCCGGCAGTGGTAGCCGGTGTCGATGCCATGCCAGAGGACTCCTCCTGCTTGTTTCCGCATCCTGCTGCGGTCAGCAGTGTGCATGCCAACAGAATTGCCGCAATTCTTCTGATCTTCATTTGAAAGACTCCCTTTCAGCCGAGCGCCCTCAGCGCTCATTCGCAACCTTTGCGATATTCTCATCGTTCTTGGTAACCGGATGTGCCTTTACCAATTCATCGTATGCAGCCTTATAGCCTTCATTGTCCAGCTTGCCGCTGATATCCGCCTCCCACTTGGGCAGACTGTGCTTTACAAAGTACATCACATGGGCGCCGTACTGGGTTTCCACAATGTCCGTGTCCCCATCCTTCCGGCTCTCGTCAAAGCACCACTGATCGAACTCCTCTACCATTTCTCCGGGATATACCATCTCGTACAGACCGCCGCTGCTGGCAGAACCGTCCGCCGAATACTGCTTTGCAAGCTCCGCAAAGCTTGCCTCATTGGCAGCGCCGTTCTTCCATTCCTCCAGCACAGCCTTTGCCCGCTCCAGAGCAGCCTCCGCAGAGCCGCATTTCTCCGTGGACAGGAGAATATGCCGGATGTCCACCGTAAGCTGTTCATCCCGTGCCGGCTTGCTCAGCAGCAGGTACACCTTGCATGCAGTGTCGCTCTGGGCAATGTAGGTGTCCCCCGGCTTTGTAGTATCCGCTTTTGCCCATGCGGTCACCTCATCCCCAAAGCTGGACAGAGCACCGGTGGTCTTGCATTTTTCCACAGTCTGGGCGGCAACATCCTCTGCAACCCCGGTGCCGGTCAGATACTGCTTCACCCAGGTCTCAAAGGCTTCCTTGCTGGTAGTCTGATCCAGAAGCTTCGCCTGCTCCATGGCTTCCTCTGCGGTCATGCCCTCCTCGCTGATGGTAAAGGCGTAGGACATGGCATCCAACTGCAAGTAGTCATCCGCATGCTCTGCGTAATACGCTTCCCAGTCCGACTCCTTGGTCTTGGTATCCGCCAGAATCTTGTTGCTGTACTTGGTGGCGATCAGGGAATACTCCACCGCCTTGCGCACATCCTCCATCCGCACCCCGGTGGCATAATCCTTCAGATTGATCTGGGACAGCTTCTGCTCCAGATCCGCCTTTTCCGTGTCATCCAGGGTCATGCCCTGGGCAGTGGCTTCCTCCAGCAGCACCAGCATCTGCTCGTTGTTGGAGGTAACGGTCTGCATCAGATAATCAAACCAGGTGGTATCCCCCTGGTACTTCTGCTCCTTCAGGGATTTGTTCGGATCCACCCCGATGCGCTTGAGATAATCCGTACCGCTGGCAAAGAAGGATTTCTCCAGCTCGACATAATAATAGTCCATCATGGCGTTGTTGACTTCAAAGTGCTCACTGGACATTGCCACCCGGTTATGTAGCAGAATGCCGCTGCGCTGCACCGCAAAAATAGTCCCCCAGGCAATGCCTCCCACCAGCAGCACCGCCCCTGCGGCAATGCCGATCCGCTTCCAGATCCGGCTCCGCTTTGCCTTTTTGGCAGCCGCACGCTCCTGTTCCCGTTTTTTCTCCACATGGGCAGGCAGTTGCTTGGGCTTGCTTTGTTTTTTCAGCTTTTTTGAATTCGCCATATCTTTTGTTCCTTTCTATCCGCCGCTAATCCAGCAGGGTTTTCCAATGCTCTGCATGCTGCGCCGCAAAGCACATTGCAATCTGTTCCCGGTTGTTCTTCTCCTCTGCCAGAGGCGGCAGAGCATCCAGCGAAAAGTAGTCGCTGGCAACGGTTTCGGTATTTTCCCGGAATGCGCCCCCGATGACGGTGCACCGGACAAAGATCTTACATATTTTATATGCATAAACCGGCTGGTTATGCTTTTCCCGGTCCTGCACGGCGATCACCAGATCCGCCGTCACATCCAGTCCGGCTTCCTCCCGGACTTCCTTGACCACATTTTCCAGCACGGACAGATCCACATCCACCCAACCGCCCGGCAGGGACCAGGTGCCGTTCTTCTCCTGTACCAGCAGGATCCGGTCATCCCGGAAGATGGCTGCCCGGGTATCCAGCTTCGGAGTCTGGTAGCCGGTTTCACAGCAGAACAGACCCTGTACCTTTTCAAAGGGCATCTCCCCCTGGTGGGCAATCATCTGGGCGGCAATGCTGCGAATCTCCGCATACCGTTCCCGGTCAAAGGGATCCTTTCCGTAATAAAGCCCTGCCTGTGCCAGCGCCTGCAGGCGCACAGCCCAGTCAAGCCAGATCAGATTCTGCGCCATACCATCCCTCATTTCGACCAGTTTCGCATATAGCATGTATCATTTTATCACAATTCATCTCATTTGTAAAGCCCCTTTTCGGCATTTAGCACAAAGAGCCTCATATAGGCACAAAAAAAGATCTTCCGAAGCGATTCGGAAGATCCTTTGGAGGCGCCACCCAGATTTGAACTGGGGATGAGGGTGTTGCAGACCCTTGCCTTACCACTTGGCTATAGCGCCGTTTTTGTGCCTGATATATTCTACGCACAAAGACCCGTTTTGATACCAACGGAAGAAAAAATTTGGAGCGGATTACGAGGCTCGAACTCGCTACCTCCACCTTGGCAAGGTGGCGCTCTACCAGATGAGCTAAATCCGCAGTGGCGACCTGGATGAGACTCGAACTCACGACCTCCGCCGTGACAGGGCGGCGTTCTAACCAACTGAACTACCAGGCCAAAGTGGTGGGAGCTATAGGGCTCGAACCTATGACCCTCTGCTTGTAAGGCAGATGCTCTCCCAGCTGAGCTAAGCTCCCACACTCGCTGAAGCGAATCGTTCAGCGACAATAAATATTATACACGCATTACATCCGTTTGTCAAGCGTTTTTAGAAAGTTTTTTATTTTTCTAATTCCCGTACTTCCTGGGGCGTGAAGGAGTACACCTTGTTGCAGAAATGACAGCAAACCTGGATCTCCTCCTGCTTGGACGCAATATCCTCCAAATCCTGCTTCCCCAGGCTTGCCAGCACCCCCTTGGTGCGCTCCCGGCTGCAATCGCACCGGTATGCAACCTCCGCCTCGTCCAACAGATTCGGGTTCAGTCCCTCCAGCAATGCCATAGCAATCTGCTCCGCCATCATGCCACTGGTGAGCATCTGGGTCACGGAAGGCAGCCGGTTCACGTTGTCCTCCAGGGTTTGGATGCATGCTTCATCCGCAAAGGGCAAAAGCTGCACCAGATATCCCCCCGCCGCCTGCACGGTCAGATCCGGGTTCACCAGTACCCCCAGACCGCACACGGTAGGAATCTGCTCGCTGACTGCGTAATAGCTGGTGATGTCCTCTGCGATCTCTCCGGACACCAGGGGCACCATGCCAACATAAGGCTCCTTCAGATTCAGATCCTTCACCACGGACAGGGTGCCGTTTCTGCCCACTGCGCCCCCTACATCCAGCTTACCCTTGGCATTCAGAGGCAGCTCCACCACCGGATGGGAAGCGTAACATTTCACGTTGCCTCCGGCATCTGCCACAGCCACCAGTTGACCGGCAGGACCATCCCCATCCACCCGGATGGTCACGGACTCCTTGTCCCCCTTCAGACTGTAGCCCATCATGGAGGCAGCCACCGAAAGCCTGCCCAATGCCGCAGTGACCACTGCGGATGTTTGATGAAGCTGTTCAATCTGCGCCACCAGATCCGTTGCATCCACTGCTGCCGCTACCACGGATCCATCCGCAGAGATCACTCGTTTCAGCTGTCCCATGTTACTTCCTCATTTCTTTCTGGCTGCAAAAATCAGCCGATCCGTATTCTCTGTGGGGGGATCCAGACTGTCCGCCCCGTATACCGCTTCCACTGCAAAGCCCGCATCCTCCAGCGCCTGTTCCAGTACCTGCCGGGGGTATGCCCGCTCCCGGAACTGCTCCGTCGTGCGGGTATAATGCTCCCCGTCCCCGGATTCAAAAAAGTCCAGGGTGATGGTCACCGTAGCATCCCCGTCAAACCGGTTTTCCCACACACAGTAGACCTCGTCCAGGTCAAACAGGAACACCTGATCCCCCAGAGTCACCCGATGCTTGTGCAGGGTGTTCACGTCAAACAGGAACAGCCCTCCCGGTTCCGTATATTGACTCACCCGGCGGAACACATTCTGAATATCCGGAAGCCCCGGCAGGTGGTTCAGACTGTCCAGCATGCAGATGGTCACGTCCACTGTACCGTACAGTTCCAGACGGCGCATGTCCTGGCACACATACTGAATGGGCAGACCACTTTCGCACTTCTTCTCCACTGCCTCGTTGAGCATGTCTCCGGAGCCGTCCACCCCGATCACGTCATAGCCCCGGCGTGCCATAGCCTCCGACAGAGTGCCGGTGCCGCAGGCAAGATCCAGCAGCACACAGTCCTCCACCGGATGCAGTTGGCGGATCAGCTCGTCCAGATATGCCGCCCGGGCTTCGTAATCTACGTTCTCCGTCAGCAGATCGTAGTACCGGGCAAAGACGCTGTAGCTCCGGTCACTGTTCATGTTCGTGATCCTTCATGCGGCTGAACACAATGCTGTAGCCATCACAACCGTTGATGAGCGAACGGTTCACCCGGCTGATGGTGGCAGTGCTGGCGCCGGTTGCCGCCACGATATCCGTATACACATGATGCTCGTTCAGCATTTTCGCCACCTGCAGCCGCTGGGAAATGGCCTTCAGTTCCTGTACGGTACAGAGATCCTCAAAGAACTTGTAGCATTCCTCCATGGTTTCCAGGGTCAGAACCGCTTCAAACAAAGCATCTACGCCGAATTCCTTTAATTTATTGTTCATAGTCAATCCTCCGTGAACATCTTTCCTTTCCAATTATTTTAGCACACTAAAATGGAAAAGTAAAGAGGGAATTTCAATGGACAATGGGATGCAAGCTCGGATTATGGTAATATTGCACAGAGCCGCCGGACGGGCTTTGGGCATGCTGCCTTATAACCCGAACCACTCCTTGAATGTTCCACTGAGCATCCTCTGGTTGTCCGCAAAGCCGAACCCCAGATTCATAAATCGTGCAAACTCCTCCGTTGGCTCCCACATGGGAAAATCCGTACCAAACATGCAGTTTTCCACGCCGTAGTGCTCTATGAGCTTCCGGGCATATGCAGGATCCAGCATCGGCAGGGAGCTGCTGGTGTCAAAGCGGATATTGGCATTGCCCCGCAGACACTCCCGTGCCTCCTCCCAGCAGCGGTATCCGCCAAGATGGGACGCCATGACCCGCAAAGTGGGAAAATCCTGCATCACCCGTGCCAGCCGCTCCGGCTTGGAATAAGCATACCGGTCATCCCCCATATGGATCAGCACCGGCAGCCTGCCTGCGATCTGCTCATAGATTTTGTATGCGCCGGGACTGTCTATGTCAAAGCGCTGAAAATCCGGGTGCAGCTTGATGCCGTGCAGCCCCAGACGGATAATCCGGTTGGTTTCCCCCTCCAGGTCAGCGTAATCCGGGTGCAGGGTGCCAAAGCCGTAAAATTCCGGATGCTTGCCGCATTCCTCTGCAATAAAATCGTTGATGCTTTCCACCTGATGACTGGTGGTGGCGGTGGAGCAGACCAGGTACCGCTTGGTGCCGATCTTGGCACCGCACTGGAGCAGCCGCTCTGCATTGCCCTCCTCCGCCATGGGAATATCATAAAAATGTCCGATATTCACCGTTGCCTTTTCTGCAATTTTTGGCGGAAAAATATGTGTGTGGGCGTCCATAATCTCAAATTCTTCGCATTGAAACTTTTGCAAGGTGCATTCCTCTTTTCCGGTAATCCGGACGGCAAACCGCCGTCCCGCCGCCCTTTGCGGCTGCTTCTATTGTAACATGCAGCAGCAGATTGCGCAAGTCCGTCTTTAGAATTTGTCACCAACTTGTAAAGGAATTCTTATTGAAATTCACGAAAAAATACGGTATAATCATGGGTGCAGGAATTCGCTGCATACAGAGAGACAAGAAAGGACATGATCACAACAAATGTACTACTGCTGCGGCATTACAAGTCAGGGCGTCATGCCCCACAACGAGGATGCGTTTCTGATCCATAAGACCGTGATCACCGACGGGGCATTGGAAGCAAAGCTGGCGCCCCCTTTTCTGCTTGGGGTCTCCGATGGGGTATCCGGAGAGGCATCCGGTGAAGTCGCCTCCCGGCAATGTCTGAATCTCATCAGCAGCATCCGCTTTTCCAGAAAGACCAATATGGAACGCAAGCTGGAGGATGTGCACAATCTGCTTGCCCAGTACGGCGCCGGCAACAGCGAGACCCGGAACATGCAGGCAACCTTCTGCGGCATCGGTGTAGACGAAAACAATCTGCTGCATTTTTTCAACGTGGGTGATTCCCGGCTATACCGGTACCGGAACGCAAAAATGCGGCAGCTTTCCACGGATCAGTCCCTGGTGCAAATGCTCTACAAGGAAGGCACCATTACCAAAGAGGAGCAGAAAACCCACGCCTACCGGCACATTATTTCCCCGGTGATGGGCAACCTGTCCCACACCCCCACCCCGGATATCCAGCATGCAGGAGAGCGGATGGCATACGGAGATGTGCTGCTGCTGTGCACGGACGGTCTGTCCGATGTGGTATCCCCTTCAGAAATGGAGGAGATCCTGGCACTGCCCCTGCCTCTGCCCCGGCGGCTGGAGCGGCTCATTGCCCTGGCGCTGAAAAAGGGCGGCAAGGACAATGTGACCATTGTGGCAATGGTATTCTTTGAAGCATAGGCTGTACTGAGGTGATGCCCTTGGATGCCTGTACCCTGACCGCTGCAGTCACAGCTGCTGCCAACAGCCTGGCATGCAGGATGGACGATGATGAGCTTGCCGTTATGGCAGCCATGTTCACCCAGTTGGGAGATACCCTGGCGCTGATCGCCGTGCAGCGTGGACTCTGCAATGCAAGGCGGCAGAAGGATTCATCTGAACAAACGAATGCGCAGGCATAACCGCCTGCGCATTTTTTATGCTTACAGCCCAAAGGGTGCAATGCTCCGGGCAAGGATCCCCTTCATATGTGCAATGAGAATCCCGTAATTGGTCATGGGCACCCCCTGGGATCTGGAAAGGGCATACCGGTACCGTACCTCCCGGGTGTTCAGCATGCAGCCGCCGCAATGCACCACCATAGCATACTGCTCCAGCTGCTCCGGAAAATCCGTACCGCTGGTAAAGTCAAATTCCAACTGCCTTCCGCTGTGCTTTTTCAGCCATGCAGGCAGCTTCACGGTGCCGATATCCCCGCACTGCCGATGATGGGTACAGCCCTCGGATACTAAGATCCGATCCCCGTCCTGCAAATGATCCGCCGCCATGGCACCGGCGGCAATGGCGGAAAGATTCCCCTTCGCCCGTGCCATGAGAATGGAGAAGGAGGTCAGAGGAACGGATTCCGGGGTATCCCTGGACACCTGACCGAACGCTTGGCTGTCGGTGATGACGATCCTGGGCGGCGTATTCAAAGTGCTTAGGGTTCTGGGCAGATCCTCTGTCTGACACACCACTGCGCTGGCGTGAGCATCCAGCACGTCCCGCAGCACCTGCTGCTGGGGCAGGATGATCCGACCCTTGGGAGCGGCTTCGTCAATGGGGATCACCAGCACCACCAGATCCCCCGGCGCCAGCAGATCCCCCACCAGCCGGGGGGATTCCTCCCTGGGCACTGCCTGGATCATCGCCTGCTTCAGAGCATCAATGCCCTCTCCGGTGCGGGCACTGACAAAGACCCCTTCCCCATCCCGGCGGTCAGTGAGATCACACTTGTTCCGCACCAGCACATAGGGAATGCTCCGGCTGTTCAGCTGCTCCAGCAACGCAAGCTCAATTACATCCAACGGCTCTGCCCCATTGGTGACCAGTATCGCAAGATCCGTTTTCCGCATGACCTGCATGCTTTTGTGTACCCGCTGGCTGCCCAGCTCTCCTGTATCATCCAGACCGGCGGTGTCGATCATCAGCACCGGCCCCAGGGGCAGCAGCTCCATAGCCTTGCTCACCGGATCGGTGGTGGTGCCCGGAGTGTCGGACACGATAGCCATGGGCTGATTGGTCACAGCATTCATCAGACTGGATTTTCCGGCATTGCGCTTGCCGAAAAAAGCAATGTGCAGCCGGTCAGCGGACGGGGTTTCATTCAGACTCATATGCATACCTCCTATAAAAATGGGCGCACTGCGGGATTCGCAGCACGCCCTTGTGCTTTTTGCTCAGAACCGGAAATCCCGGCTGCCCTGTTTGATCTTGTCCAGATTCTCCCGGACGATCTGCTGTACCTTCTGGCTGGGGATGGTGGGAATCTCCTTCTGGATCAATGCCCTGCCCACCTCTCTGGTGTGGGGGGACGCATAATCCTCCAGGTATTCGTCCAAGGTCATCAGCGCATTGGGGTGGCAGCAGTTCTGGATCTGCTTGCTCTTGCAAAGCTGCATGAACCGGTCACCGGTTCTGCCCTCCCGGTAGCATGCGGTGCAGAAGGAGGGAATATACCCCATGTCCATCAGCCAGCACACCACCTCATCCAGGGTACGCTGGTCGGATACGTCAAACTGCTCCGTATCGTGGGGACGTTCCTCCTCGCAATAGCCTCCCACGGAGGTTCTGGATGCGCCACTGACCTGGGAAATGCCCAGTCGCAGCAGCTTTTCCCGGACATCCTGGCTTTCCCGGGTGGAAATAATCATGCCGGTATAGGGCACTGCGATCCGGATCAGAGCACACAGCTTTGCAAAAATCTCGTCGCTGATGCTGTTATCAAAAGCGTTGGGATCAATGTCATCCGCATGCTTGACCCGAGGCATGCTAATCGTATGGGGGCCCACCCCATGTACCGCCTCCAGATGCTCCGCATGCATCAGCAGTCCGGCAAACTCATACCGATACAGCTCCAGACCAAACAGGACGCCCAGTCCCACATCATCAATACCGCCCTCCATGGCACGATCCATGGCTTCGGTATGGTAGTTGTAGTCATGCTTGGGACCGGTGGGATGCAGCTTCAGATAGCTTTCCTTGTGATAGGTTTCCTGGAACAGGATATAAGTACCGATGCCCGCATCCTTCAGACGGCGGTAGTTTTCCACCGTAGTGGCTGCAATATTTACATTGACCCGGCGGATGGCACCGTTCTTGTGCTTGATCGAATAGATGGTATTGATGCAATCCAGAATATATTCAATGGGGTTGTTCACCGGATCCTCTCCGGCTTCAATGGCAAGCCGCTTATGCCCCATGTCCTGCAGGGCAATGACCTCCCGGGCAACCTCCTCCTGGGTCAGCTTCTTCCGGGCAATGTGCTTGTTCTTCATATGATAGGGACAGTACACACAGCCGTTGACGCAATAGTTGGACAGGTACAGAGGGGCAAAAATCACGATCCGGTTGCCGTAAAAGTCCAGCTTGATCTGCTCCGCCAGTTCGTATACCTCCGCCAGCTTGTCCGGCAGCTCGCATGCCAGCAGCACGGAAGCCTCCCGGTGGGTCAGACCCTTCCGCAGCTTTGCCTTTTCAATGATCTGATCGATCAGCTCCACATCCGCCTTGTGGGCATCTGCATAAGCCAGAGTGTCCCGGATTTCATCGTCGTTGATAAAATCATCGGCGCACATGGATTTTACATCATACATACTTTTCCATTACTCCTTTCTTCCAGGAGACGCAAAAAAGCGGCTCCTGCAAAGGCGCAGAAGCCGCGATGGGGTTCAGTCATCGCAGTTGCTTCGCCTTTCCCCTCAGTCTCACTTCGGGTTCAGTTTTTGCAAGGTGTTCCCTGTCTGGGCTGCATTCAGGTTACGGTACTATTATAGCACGGATTGTCTGAAAATGCAATACGCAATCCCGCCTTGACAAAATCAATCCTTTTCCGGTATACTGTATGCACAATTACAAAGGAGGATGTACATGAATACGGAACGCATCAAAAAAATCAGCGGCGGCCTGTTGATACTGCTGGGCATCTGCTCCCTGACCTTTCTGCCGGGCATGGGCTTTTCCACGGGAACCATCAGCATCGACTCTTTCATACCTATGGCATACATCATCACCGGTGTGTGCCTGCTTCTGAACCGAAGCGAAACCTTCATGATCCGGAGCATGGCGGTACTGGAAGCCCTCTGGGTACTGCCATCCCTGTGGCTCAGTCTGCGGCTGCTCCAGGCTCCGGCTCAAAGCATCGTCACCGGCATTCCCGGCTTTTTCAGCAAGATCCTCTGGCTGTATTACCTGATCCATGCATTTCGGTTCGGGGTGCTGGCTCTGTTGGGCTTTTATGTGCCATACGCCAAAAAAGGCGCCCTGGTAGGCATGATCGTATATGGCGTGCTGGCAGTGTCCAAGGTGTTCTCTCCCCGTGCCTTTGTCCTGTATCTGGGCTATGCTCTATTGTTTCGCCGCCTGCGACAGCAGGAACCGGCACAGAACATGCCACATGCCGGGAACCATCCCAACGGGCAGGGAGATGTGATTGAAACCCATGGAGAAGTGGTACAGGATCACCCGGAAGGATAACGGCGTATGCAGGAGCATATAAAAGAATACGGGAGCATACACCGGAAATCACGCATCTCACCCGGCGCAGAACCGGCGATTGCGCCCATGCCCGGATGACGAGGTTTCAAAAAAGCGGTGAAATCCGTCCAATTTGGTTGAATTTATTCCTTTTCGGCACTTGTGTTTTTTCTGCTCTTATGGTACACTAAGATTACACCGGTGATCCCGAATATTACATAAAGGAGGGATGAAAAAACATGGATATGTTGATTTGGGGCATTGTTTGTATTGTCATGGCAATTGCAGAAGTGGTCACACTGCAGCTGGTCAGCGTATGGTTTTCCGTGGGCGCATTGGCTGCCTTTCTGGCAGCGGTATTCGGCGCAGGCAGAACCGTACAGTTTATCGTCTTTGTGGTGGTATCCGCTCTGTTGCTGGCATGCACCCGCCCGATCATCAAAAAGGTGATGTGCAAAAAAATAGTACCCACCAATGCAGACCGTGAAATCGGCAGCACTGCAACCATCATCGAAACCGTGGACGGCGCACGCGGCACCGGCAGAGCCCGCAAGGACGGTGTGGACTGGATCGCAGTTGCCGCAAACGGACAGATCATCCCGGAGGGGACTGTGGTGCGAATCACGGATATCCGGGGGGCAAAGCTCTTTGTAGAGCCGGAAGCCGCTCCCCAGCCTGCCGCATCCGCAGCAAAGCAGTAATACAGCATTGTTAGAAACAACAAAATATGGAGGAAATGTGTATGTTTGGTTCAATATTAGCATCCGGCTTCGGCACACTTGGATATCTGATGGTTGCGATTCTTGTGATCGTCATTTTCCTGGTCAGCCGGATCCGGATCGTTCCCCAGGCAAAGGTTTACATCGTAGAGCGTCTGGGTGCATTCCACGGCGAGTGGAGCACCGGCCCTCACTTCCTGGTGCCCTTCCTGGATAAGGTGGCACGGATCGTGTCCATCAAGGAACAGGTTGTAGATTTCAAGCCCCAGCCGGTAATCACCAAGGATAACGTTACCATGCAGATCGACACCGTTGTCTTTTTCCAGATCACGGATGCAAAGCAGTACACCTATGGCATCGAGCATCCTATGGCAGCCATTGAAAATCTGACTGCAACCACTCTGCGTAACATCATCGGTGAGCTGGAGCTGGACGCAACCCTCACCTCCCGTGATGTCATCAACACCAAGATCACTGCCCTGCTGGATCAGGCAACGGATCCCTGGGGCATCAAAGTGAACCGTGTGGAACTGAAAAACATTCTGCCGCCCCGTGAGATCCAGGACGCAATGGAAAAGCAGATGAAGGCAGAGCGTGAGCGTCGTGAAAAGATCCTCCAGGCAGAGGGCGAAAAGAAGTCCCAGATCCTGGTTGCAGAAGGTGAAAAGGAATCCAAGATCCTGAAGGCTGAAGCAGAAAAGCAGTCCGAGATTCTCAAGGCTGAGGCAGAAAAGCAGGCGCTGATCCTCCGTGCGGACGCTGTCCGGGAACAGAAGGTTCTGGAGGCAACCGGTGAAGCCCAGGCAATTGAAATGGTACAGAAGGCGCTGGCGGACAGTATCGTAAAGCTGAACCAGGCAGCCCCCAACGATCAGGTCATCAAGCTGAAGTCCCTGGAGGCATTTGCAAAGGCAGCGGATGGCAAGGCAACCAAGCTGATCATCCCCAGCGAGATCCAGGGGCTGGCAGGCATGGCTGGAAGTCTCAAGGAAATCATCAAGGAACAGTAATAGCAAGTACAGCAAAAGCCGTAGGAGCAAGGTTCTCTGCTGGTGAGACAGAAAAAACCAAATTTCTTGGAACAGGCATGATTTCGGTCATGCCTGTTCCGCTTTTAGTAGGGAGTGTTGACACTAAGATAATATGCAGATTTTCGAGCATACATTTTACATAGACAAGGCAAAAAGCAGGATGCGTGAAATTTTGCTGAAAAGATACGTTGTTAGGCTTAGTATCAACACGCCCCAGTTCATCCACTATCGGCTATGGTTCACTGAGAAAAAGACAACGCTTTTGCACACACTGCCGATGGTTAGATTTCGTTCCATGCTTACTCCATTTCCAGCATCCGGGCAAGGTAGCTGTCCGGATGGGCAAGCAGCTCTGCAAAGCTGCCCTGCTGTTGAATCTTCCCGCTTTCTACCACGATGATATGATCCGCACTGCGGATGGTGCTGATCCGATGGGCAATCAGCAGCACGGTAATATGCTTGTCCAGATTCCGCAGCACCTGCCGGATGAGACATTCGTTTTCATAATCCAGGGATGCGGTGGCTTCATCCAGCACCAGCAGTGCCGGATTTGAAGCCAATGCCCGGGCAAGCACGATCCGCTGCCGCTCTCCCCCGGACAGCCGCACTCCCCGATCCCCCACAAAGGTATCCATCCCCTGGGGCAGCCGCTGTACAAAGTCCCATGCCTGGGCACGCTGCAACGCCCGGATCAGCTGCTCCTCCGTCAGCTCCGGATGGAACCGAAGGATGTTTTCCCGGACGGTACCGTTCAGCAGTAATGGCTCCTGGGGCACATAGCTGATGCATTTGCGCCATGCGTCCATGCGCTCCGGCGTCAAGGGCGTGTCATCGATCCGGATCTGTCCGGCGGAAGGGGTCAGAAAGCCGGTAATCAGATCCACCAGAGTGCTTTTCCCGGCACCGGAGCGTCCCACCAGCGCCGTCACCCGGCATGCAGGCACCGACAGCTCCAGATGCTCCATCAGCGGGGCGTCCGCCCCCTCATAGGCAAAGGATACGTCCGAAAGCCGGATCTCCCGGTGCAGGGTCAAGGGAGCAGTCTCCGGCTGGGGTATGCAGGCAGACCGGGATAAGGTGTGCACCGTTTCCTCCATAGCCTGATGCACCGGTACGGCAGTCATCACATTTTGCAGAATGCTTTGCAGAGAGGTATACACCGGCCACAGCCGGGAGAAGATGTATACGATCACGATCAGCTGTCCGGCGCTGACAGATAAAAACGCCTGGGCAAAGAAAAACGCCAAAGCCACCAGCACAGCCGAGCCGATGGTATAAATCATGGCAGGCAGGGCGGTGAGCCGGGTCAACTCCAGATAGTTTGCCCGGTACAGCTCCGCCGCATCCCGGAAGCGCTTGCTCTGTGCCTGCTGAATGCCGTAAGAGCGGATTTCCTTCATGCCGCTGATCTGGTCGTCGATCTCCGCAAAAAACGTCAGTGCGGAGCTGCGTATACTCTGACCGCACTGCTTGGAGCGGCGCATCATGGGACGAAAGGCAAGGAAAAATCCACCGCCGCTAACCAGTACAAACAGGGTCAAGGGCACGTTCATCACCAAGGCAATGGCAATCTGCACCGCCGCCGTCATCAGCAGAGATATCCCCTGTACCAGCTGGATCGCCGCATTGCTGATCCGGGTACAGTCCGCATGAAACAGGTTCAAAAGATCCGATCGCCGGAACCGGATCAGATGCTGCCAGTCCGCCTGGGATACTGCCCCGTACAGCCGCAGCCGCAGCTTGGTCATGTAGTCCTGGGTGAGTCTTGCGTGCAAAAGCTGCACATGTCGGTTCAGCAGCGCCTTGCAGACCATGGCAAGCACGAACACCCCCAGAATGCATGCCAGCTGCACATTGCCGGACACATTCGGCAGAAACCGGTTCAGCACTGCCCAACGGCTGCCGGACTGTATGTCAAAGCATTGCAGCAGGGGCACCAGCAGCAGTACGCTGACGCCCCCGGACAGGGATACCAGAACGGACAGCAGTACCATCCGCACAAACCCCCGGGGATCGGAACGGTAAATGTCCCGGAGCAGGGAAAACATAGGACTCCTCCTTTCTCTACTGGGCATCCAGCAGCATCTGAATGCGATTTTCCACATTCACAAGGGTGCCGCTGGTGTCATAATCCACACTGACCAGATGGGCGTCGGGATAATGCCGCTGTAAATTCGGGTACATGCCCTTGCCGCAGATATGGTTGGGCATGCATCCGAAGGGCTGCACGCACAGCACCTTCCGGATCCCCAGCTCCACCATCTGCACCGCCTCACAGCTGATGAGCCAGCCGTCCGCCGTATGCACACCGTAGGGGATCAGTTCCTGCCGGGTGCGGCAGAACCGGTCATAGGGATCCAGGCACTGGAATCCAGCCTGCCGGACGGCATCCACCAGTTCCGTCTGCACCCGGTTCAGATACCAGAGCAACGGTTTGCAGGCTCTGCCCCAGGCGGCGTCCTGTACCATATGGGTGTCCAGATAATACAGGGCATACCAGGATAGCCCGTTCACATACACCTCACAGTTTCTGGCATGCAGATAGGGCACCAGACCGCAGTTACCCATACCGCAGTATTTCACATACAGTTCCCCTACGATACCGATCCGCTGTACCTGGCGCTGACACCGGGGAATTTCCGAAAAGGATCGGGCGATCTGCGCAAACAAAGCCTTCCGCTCGTCGTGCAGCAGAATGCCGCCCTGAAGCCGCCTACCCAACTGCTGCCGCCACCGGGCAAGCAGGGTCTCCGCCGCTCCCGGCTCCTTCTGATAGGGCAGGGTCTGGTGATACACCAGCATCAGCAGATCGCCGAGCAACGCCCCATTCACCGCCCGATGGAGCATGGAAGGGGTAACGTGCAGCTTTGCCCCTTCCTCCAGTCCCTTGACATTCAGGGACAGAATGGGCACGCTCCCGAAGCCTGCCCGGCTAAGGGCTTTGCGGATCATATGCAGGTAATTGGAGCCCCGGCAGGCATCTCCTGCCTGGGGAATCATCAGCACCGTATTGGAAAGGTCGTACTGCCCGCTGCGGAGAGCATGGAGCATCTGTCCGATGATGAGCACTGCCGGATAGCACAAATCATTGTGGGCATACTCCAGACCCAGGGCAGCAGCCTCCGGGCAAGCCTCCAGGATCACCGGGGCATACCGGGGCGTACAGAAGGCATACCGCAGCAGCGGAAAATGGAAATCCAGCATAGCCGGAATCAGTATGGTGGTTTTCGACACGGTATCCCCTCCTGTACAATCATTGCATCTGCGTCCTATTATAACACATTTTCCACCACAGGGCAAGAAAGAGCCGGCAGGATGCAGCCCTGCCGGCTCTCGGTTCAGACGATAGTGTGTCTGGATGGTTCAAAACAGTTCTTCCGGAAGTGTAAAACGTATGGGCATGTCCGGTACATCCGGCGAACCGCCTTCGGATCCACCCACTTTCCCCCTTGGCTGCAATCTGCATGACTGCCTGGTTTCATCGATCATAGGGCACCACACAGGAGGTCTCCGCCTGCTGTACCGCATGTTCCAGTGTCATACCGGAGAAATGGGGCGCTGCAAAGAGCCTGCCGCTACGGCGGTCATCCACGAAGGCACCGATCAGTACCCCGGGCAGTGCACTTTCCGGTGGATTCGGCGCATTGGGTCCCCCCAGATCCGTCCGGCACCAGCCCGGATCCGCAAGACTCAGAATCACGTTCGTGCCGTCATACTTAGAACCAAGATCCACCGTCACCTTATCCAGTGCCGCCTTGCTTGCGGAATAGCCCGCCTGCTGCGGATCCAGGGCAATGCCACTGGTGGTATTGATAATCCTGCCAAACCCCTGATCCACCATGCCCGGCAGCACATGATAACAGATCCGCATGGGAGCAATGGTGTTGATGGCAAAGCTTTTGATGTAATCCTCCGACGGAGTTTCCAGAAAGGCACTGCGGTACGCCACCTGCACTCCGGCATTGTTGAACACAATATCCAGGCTGGTGCCTGTCCGATCGATGCGGGTCATCATATCCTCCACCGCATCCAAGTCGGACAATTCCGCCTCCACGGCATATGCCTGTACGCCCAGCCGCTGTACCTGCTCTAACAGGGAACTGCAATGGGACAGCCGACGGCTGTGCAGCACCAGGTTGCATCCTCGTTTCGCCATCTCCAGGGCAATCAGTCTGCCGATGCCCCGGCTGGCGCCGGTAATCAACGCCCATTTTCCGCTTACGTCAATCATAAAAGCCTCCTTAAAATCCCAACAACATGCCCACCAGATGCACCAGACAGGCGGCGATCCAGGCGATCACACATTGTTCTACCACCACGGCGATTGCCCACTTTGCCCCAAGCTCCCGCTTGATGGATGCCACTGCTGCAATGCAGGGGGTATACAGCAAGCAGAACACCAGCAGACAGACTGCCCCCAAGGGCGTGAGCATAGCGTACAAAGCGCTGCTGTCCGGCATCAGCACCGACAGAGTGGAGACCACGCTTTCCTTTGCCAGCATACCGGTGATGAGAGCGGTGGATATCCGCCAGTCTCCAAAGCCCAGAGGCCGGAAGATGGGGGCGATCCAGCCGGCTACCAGAGCCAGCATGCTGTTCTGGGAATCCGCCACCATGCGAAATTTCGGATCAAAGGTCTGCAAAACCCAGATCACGATGGTTGCCACAAAAATCACGGTAAATGCACGGGTGAGGAAATCCTTCGCCTTTTCCCAAAGCAACTGTGCCACATTCTTCGCTCCGGGCATCCGGTAATTGGGCAGCTCCATTACAAAGGGCACCGGCTCTCCCCGGAACAGACTGCCCTTCATCAGCAGTGCCGCCAGAATCGCCATGAGAATGCCCCCGAAGTACAGCAGGATCATCACCAGCGCCCCATGCTTCGGAAAAAAGGCGGCGGTAAAGAACCCGTAAATGGGCAGCTTTGCGGAACAGCTCATAAAAGGCGTCAGCAGTATGGTCATTTTCCGGTCACGTTCGGAGGAAAGCGTGCGGCTTGCCATAACTCCTGGCACCGTGCAGCCGAAGCCGATCAGCATGGGAACAATGCTTCTGCCGGACAGACCGATCTTCCGCAGCAGCTTATCCATCACAAACGCCACCCGTGCCATATAGCCGCTGTCCTCCAGCATGGACAGGAAGAAAAACAGAGTCACGATAATGGGCAGGAAGCTCAGCACACTGCCCACGCCTCCGAATACTCCGTCGATCACCAGGGAATGCAAAGCGGGATGCACATTGGCGGCGGTCAGCCCCTGATCCACCAGATCCGTCAGCAGTCCGATGCCCCGGTCAAGCAGATCCGACAGAAAGGCGCCGATCACGTGAAAGGTCAGGAAGAATACCAGTCCCATGATGCCGATAAAGGCAGGGATGGCGGTGTATTTTCCGGTGAGGATCCGGTCAATGCGCCGGCTCCGGGCATGCTCCCGGCTTTCGTGAGGCTTGACCACCGTAGCGGAGCATACCTTCTGAATAAACCGGAAGCGCATATCCGCAATGGCGGCGGCACGATCCAGCCCCCGTTCCTTTTCCATCTGCACTACGATATGTTCCAGCCCGTCCTTCTCATTCTCGTCCAGCTTCAGCTGCTCCAGCACATCTCCATCGCCCCCTGCCAGCTTGGAGGCGGCAAACCGAAGCGGAATTCCCGTGTCCGCCGCATGATCCTCGATCAGACTCATGATCCCGTGGATACACCGATGCACGGCACTGCCGCTGCTGTTGGGATCGCAGAAATCCTGCCTGCCGGGGCGCTCCTGGTACTTGGCAACGTGGAGCGCATGGTCGATCAGCTCGTCAATGCCCTCATTCTTTGCGGCAGAAATGGGCACCACCGGCACTCCCAGTGCCTGCTCCATTTCATTGATGAGAATGGAGCCGCCGTTCTGGCGCACCTCGTCCATCATATTCAGCGCCACCACCATGGGAATATCCAACTCCAGCAGCTGCATGGTCAGGTACAGATTCCGCTCAATGTTGGAAGCGTCCACAATATTGATGATGCCCCAGGGCTTTTCCTGGAGAATGAACTGCCGGGTGACGATCTCCTCGCTGCTGTAGGGAGACATGGAATAAATGCCGGGCAAGTCCGTGATCCGGGTATTGGCATGGCCGATGATCTGCCCGTCCTTCCGATCCACCGTCACACCGGGGAAATTGCCCACATGCTGATTGGAACCGGTCAGCCGGTTAAACAGGGTGGTCTTGCCGCAGTTCTGGTTGCCCACCAGTGCAAAGGTCAGCATCTCTCCTTCCGGCAAGGGACATTCCCCTGCCTTAGTGTGAAACTTGCCCCCCTCCCCCAAGCCCGGATGGGGAATATCCCGCAGGCTCCGCTGGGATGACTTGGATGCAGGGGCAGTGGGGATCTCCTGCACGAGGATCTTCTCCGCATCCGCCAGCCGCAGGGTCAGCTCATACCCATGTATCCGCAGCTCCAGCGGATCTCCCATGGGCGCAAACTTTACCAGTGTCACCTCCGCATCCGGGATCAGACCCATATCCAGAAAGTGCTGCCGCAGGGCGCCTTCTCCCCCAACAGACCGGATCACGGCGGTTTTTCCAATTGCTAATTCTTTCAGTGTCATATATCAAACCTCTGTTACTGCAAAGCATTCCAAATCGGAACGCCTGAAAATGTGGATACATTCAGCGGGAGCTGTCTCCCTGCTGAAGCTGTCCAATTCCTTTTATTATAGTATAGGAAACAGCGCTTGTCAATGCATGCGCCTGCCGTTTTTAAGGCAACACGGCGCCGCAAAGGCACGTCTTGACAAGCATACCGCTGATTTGATATAATAGTCGATATGCAACATACACTACGCAATTTAAGAGGAGCGAAGGAACACCATGAAAATCCCATTGGAAGAACACCTGCCATATCGCCTGCTGGCGCTTGTGGTACTGGTGTTTTTTTACATCATTTACTTGCTGAAAATGTGGGCGCAGAAGCGTCAGGGCATTTGTACCCAGCAGATTGACCGCCAAAAGGAGCCCTCGATCCATAGAGTGGAAATCTGTATGAGCATTGCCACAGTGGGAATCATCCCCGCTCAACTGCTGTCCATTGCATTCGGCTGGAGCTACCTGCCGGATAGCGCCCGTTTCACCGGCTTTTGCCTGGGGATGCTGGGAGATCTGATCTTTCTGATCTCCGTTCTGTGCATGCGGAACAGCTGGCGCGCAGGAATCCCGGACAAGGATCGGACAGAGCTTGTCACAACCGGCATCTACCGTTTCAGCCGCAATCCGGCATTCCTGGGGTTTGATCTGCAATATCTGGGGGTGCTGCTGATGTTCGGCAATGGACTGACCGCAGGCTTTACGGTCTTTGCGGCAGTGATGCTCCACCTGCAAATTTTGCAAGAGGAGCGTTATCTCACGGAAACCTTCGGCACGCCTTATCTGGAGTATCGAAAACAGGTATTCCGGTATCTGGGACGGCGCTGAGTTGAAAATCCCAATGAGGAAACCATACTGCACGAGGATGTGGATACGCCGCATCCTCTATTTTTATGCCATTTTGCAGCATGACTGAAAAGTGCATGTTTTAGGCAGAATTGTGCATTGACAGGCATTTCAGGCTGAGATACAATAGCATTATAGCGTAGTTGTGAATAAGAAAAATAAGACAACAGGGGGATTTTTGAATGAAAGGAATTTTCAAACGAACCATCGCTGCAGCACTGGGTGTTCTATGTGCTGTACCATTTGCCGCCATGTCGCAGCCAGACAGTCAACCGGTCACTGTCCATGCAGCTTCTGTCCGGACGGATTCCTCCGGGCGAAAGATGGAGTATCTGGACCGAGGCGTGTATGCGGTCAACGCAGGCAATGCGGTATTTGTAAGCTGGCGCTCGCTGGAGGAGGATCCTGCCGGCTGCGCCTTCAATCTCTACCGGACAACGGATGGCACCACAACCAAGCTGAACGCCTCCCCCATCACAGGAGGCACAAACTACACGGATACCACCGCTGACCAGACCAAGGACAACACCTATTTTGTCAAAATGGTGACTGGCGGAGCAGAAACTGCTACGGACGGCAGCTTCACCCTCAAGGCAGGCGGCTCCATCTTCACAAAGGGCAACGCAGGCGCCGCCCAGGTCATGTGATCCTGTACGATGGCGCACGTCGTGAAGTCGCAAGCATCAGCGAAAAAAGCATTTCGCTGAAGAACCTTGATGCGCCTGATTTCGGCGGCATACTGACCGGTACTTCCGATGTACTTGCCTATTTTCCGGGATATCAACGCAGGAAAATATCGTGTGGTAATCGCTTCTACCAGCACTCTGGGCACGGGTGCAAACGTGCAGGAACGTCTCGCTGCTGTACATCATGTGGATATCCCCTGGAAGCCAAGTGATTTTGAACAACGTGAGGGACGTATCCTCCGCCAGGGGAATTCATTCAGTGAAGTACAGATTTTCAATTACATCACCGAAGGGACAATGGACAGCTACCTGTATCAAGTCGTTACCGACAAGGCAAGGTTCATTGCGCAGCTGCTGGATGATGAAACACCGGCTCGTATTTCTGAGGATTGTGACGATAAAGTTCTCACATACGGCGAAATGCAAGCAGCAGCAGAGGGCAACGACAACTTCCGCAAGCGTATTGAATTGGGCATGAAGGTTTCGGAATTGCAGTTTGCGAAGGCGGAATTCCAACGGGAAACTGGCGAGATGCGCAAAACGGTCGCAGCCATTCCGGAGCAAGTCGCTGCGCTCCGTGACCGTATTGACAGTATCAAATGCGATATCGAAACAATTGACCGCATGAGAAATCCGGAGGGCAAAATCGAAGATCTGACCGTTACAACGGCAACAGGCAATACGCTGACCAAGCAGGAGGACATCAATCTATATCTGCAAGAACTGCTCATACAAAAATCAAACGCACCGTTTAATGAAGTTCCGTGTTTTAAGATCAATGGCTTTCAAGTTACGGTGGAACTGGTTGGTTTACAGCAAGGCTTTGCATTTGCTGTACAGGGCGAAAGTCCGGTGGCTTATCGCACAGCAGCGGAAATCCACGACAAAAGTAATAATGCGCAACGGCTTTTGAATCTGTTGAACAATGGCATTGCAAATGAAAAAACAAAATGTGAAAACAGAATTGAAAAGCTGAACACTGATCTGATTCAGGCGACAGAACGGCTTGCAGTTGCATTCCCCCATGAGCAGGAATTGCAACAAGCGCAGTCGGAATTGGCACAGGTTGAAGCAGAGCTGCTTGGCATCACGGAAATGGAAGCGGCAATTCTGGATCCAGATGAGCAGCCCATTGAGGAAACCGCCGAGGAAAAAAAGAAACGGGAAAGTTTTGCGAAAAGTGACGATGACAATGATCTGAACCCAAACACAAGCGGCGAGGTTTTACCGCCGATCATGTAATTACAAATTGAAATTGCCCTTGCAGTTTTTGTGAGGGCAGTTTCTTTTTAACAAGGAGGAGAACATGAACAACGATGAGTTCAAGCAGCTCAGTGCAGCTGCACGCAGGGCAAATCTGCTTGACTATTTTCAGAACAGCGGCTATACAGTGGAGAAAAAAGGCGCAGAGTATTATATCAAAGAATTCTCCGGACTGTGCGTCAATCCGGACAGAAATCTTTGGTTTCATCATTATTCCGGGAAGGGCGGCAGCAGTTCCATCGATTGCCTGGTGCAAGTCCTGGGCAGAGATTTCAAACAGGCTGTGTTTGAATTGACGGGCAAGGATATTACAACAGTTCGTTCAAAGGAACATACCGGAGAGTATAAGCCCCAGTACACAGCACCGCCAAAGCCTGACCACTCTGCCCCGGAGAAAAGAGAATTGCAGATGCCGGAGCAATCAAAAAACATGCGGCAGTTGTTTGCGTACATGTGTCAATCAAGAAAAATTCCTGCACCGATCATTGAGGAATTGGTGCATGCCGGTCTGCTGTACCAGTCCGAACGCATGGTTACAGCAACAACGGCAACGGGAGAATCCAAAACATATCGCAATGCAAACGCAGTCTTTGTTCACAAAGATGCAGCAGGAAAAGTTGTGGGTGGTGAGATTCAGGGACTGAATTCATTCAAGCGATACAAGGGGATCGCAACCGGCACGGGAGAAAGTGCTTTCATATTTCATCCCGTACCGGCGAAGGATGGAAAAATCCATCGTGCATACATTTTTGAATCAGCCATTGACCTGATGAGCTTCTACAAATTTTGCGACAAGAAGAAAATGAGCGGTGCTGTTCTGGTGTCGATGGCAGGGTTGAAGCCGACGATTCCGCTGAAGCTACAAGCAGAGGGAGTCGAGATTTTTTCCTGCGTTGACAATGACGATGCCGGTCGCCGATTTGAAAAAGAGAATGGATTTGTTCGTCCGAAAGGTGTGATTGAACAGCTCGACAAGCAGGGCTTTAAAGACTGGAATGAGCTGCTGGTTTTCAAATCCAGCAATCTGGATGCACACTTGGAACGGCAGCAGCCTGAGCCGGAATTGCTGGAACGGACAAATCAAAATGAAAGACCAAATCTGGCGTTGTCAAGAAGAATGAGGTGATCCAAATGGAGAAAAAAATCAAAGCCAAGGATAAACCGGAAACACTATTTCTTTCTCCGGAACTGACCAATTATTTGTTATCTGCCCTCGCAAGGATTGAAGAAATCGACACCGGCAATCGTTACGCACAGTTGGCAGGTCAATTGAAACAAACCATCCTGCGGTTCTCAAAAAAGGAACAGCGAAAGGGGGATAACCGTGCAGCGGTCATCCTCTACGGGAAGGAAGCATCCGCACTGATCATGCTTCTGACTGTTTATATCAGCGCAGTATCAGACTCTGAACCACATGACTTTTTTTCTGAACTCGGAAAAAATAGAAAGGGTGAAATCGTATGATTGTAAATATTTTCTGTTGTGAAAAGGGTTTGGGAATTCCCAATCTGCGGAGCAGACAAAACGCTGCAAATCATTTTTCGGAGAAAAACTTTTTGGGTTCTCCCGAAAAGGAATTGTGCAGCGGTTTAGCCGTCAAGGTCGCAGACTTTGCCCAATATTGGAGCGGAGCGAGAATTCTGTTTTGATCGAACGCTTTTTGCGTTTGACAAAACAGATATTGGGTAAATTGTATCCATTCCGTCGGAACGGATACTTCAAGCACCGCAAAAATGCGGTGTGCTGAAAAAAAATCAGCGCACTTGGCTGAAAAGAAAAAGGAGCGAAGGACGAGAATATGGACGCATACAGCATCAGTTTTACACTGGGCAAGGCAAGTCATCCACACGGAGCGAACCTCCGGCACAACAACCGGAAATTCCTTGCCGCCAACATTGACCCCACCCGGACAAAAGAAAATGTGACGTACAGACAGCAGAATGTGTGTGCAGCCTATCACCACCTGTTCGACCAGGCTGTCAAGGAATACAACGACCAACAGTATCGCAAAGACAGAATGATCGATGATTACTATGCCAGGATCGCTGCCAGCAAAAGAGAAGAAGCATTCTACGAAGTCGTAGTGCAGTTTGGCGATGTGAAAACCGCTTCCTGTGAAAGTCAGCGTGGAGAGATTGCCAAGGAGATGCTTGAAGATTACATGTTTTCTTTTCAGCAACGTAATCCAAACCTCTATGTATTCAATGCAGTGCTGCACATGGACGAAGCGAGTCCGCACCTTCACATCAACTTTGTACCCTTCTACACCAAGGGCAGAAAGAACGGCTTGTCCAAAGGCGTTTCCATGAAGCAGGCTTTAATAGAGGAGGGATTCAAGCCAAAAACCACAAAGGATAATCAACTGGTTATGTGGGAGGAAGCTGAGCGCAAAGAAATGGAGCGCATTCTGCACCGGCACGGCTTTGTGCGTGAGGACAAAAATGCCCACTATGCGCACATGACCGTTGAGGACTTCAAGTACTCACAAGATCTGAAAAAGCTGCGAGCACAGCTTCGGGATGCAAACACTGTGACCGAAATGGATCACGAGGAAAAAAGCATCCGGCGGCTCAAGGATCGGCTGGCTGCTCTGGAGCATGAAACCGCAAAGCTGAAAAAAGAAAAACGCTCCCCCTACAAAGCATTCTTCTATACGCTCCCGGAAAAGCAAGCGTATGTGCAAGCAAAGCTGGATGCGCTGCAAATCCCGTACCGGGAAACGGAGAACGGATTTGAAGCGCAGGAGTGCTATGTGGATCAGATTCGGAAGATCGAAAAGGAGTACAGCCCAAAAACCAATCAGCGTGAGCAACTTCGCAATGACATTGACAGACTGCTCATGCAAAGCAAGGACTTCGAGGAGCTGCTTGAACGTCTGCATGCCGCCGGATATGAAGTGAAGCAGGGCAAGTACATCTCTGTCAAGCCGAAACACGGTGGCTCCTTCCTGCGGCTCAAGGGTCTGGGCGAGTACTACAGCGAACAGGCGCTGCGGAATCGGTTTGCAGAAAAAGCACGCTACGAGCAGCAGCTTGCACAGCGTGTGGCGGATGCAAGGCGGCAGTCCACTCCAAATGCTGTTGTGCTGCGCACCATTCAGTTTTACACGATCTCATTTGCAAAGGGCGGTCTGCCGATGCACCGGCGCAACCAGCAGAAGCCGTTCGCATGGACAAACGATGCAGAACTGGATGCCCTGCTGGCACTAAACCAAAAAATCAATGACGGTGCTACACTGAATTCCCTGCGTACAGACTTTGCTGAAAAAGAAAAAGCGGCAGCTGATGCGGAAGGCAAGCTGCACACTGAAGAACAAGATTTGCAATCGTTCTATGATTTGAAAGAGAAACTGCTGATCGTTTATGAGGGGAAACCGTCACGGCTGTTCACAAAAGAACAGGCAGTTGCCGCCCTCCATGCATATCCGTCCATCACAGCACAGAATTACCGGAACGTGGATGCACTGATTGCCAATCAGGAAGCAGCTGTCCAACAAGCTGCTGCGGATCTTGCGCAAAAGCAGAAGGAGTTTTCGGAAAGCTCCGATACTCTGGCAACTGCTGAGAAAGTGTTCGGCGGAACGTATGTGCAATCCCTTGCAGCAGAGGAACGGCAACGTCGGGAAACACAATACCTTCCGAACGGAATCAAGTCAGCAAACGGTGAAGGAATTTGAGAAAGCATTTTTCTTTTCAGTTTGGTATCGTCTCGCTTGCGGTTGAAAAAATATCCCCTCTGAACCAGCAACACTGGCTAAGAGGGGATTTCTTATTTCTGAAGGCGGAGCTTTTCCACCAGCGCTTCCTGCAAAACAGCAGAGAAATTGATGCCTGCGTGTTCAGCTTCTGCATTGATCCAGGACGGAAGCGACAGTGTTTTTTTGATAAACCGCTTATGTTGCTTTGCTCGGAACGGCGGCATATACGCTTCCACCAGAACCAGTGTTTGATGTTTACCAACCTGGATCTGATCAAAGGGAGTGGGTTCCGGAATTTCTTCTCCGTCCTCCTCCATGCCAAACAAATGCAGCAGCATTGCTTCCTTGGCATTGCTTAACGCTGTTTCAAGATCTCCTGCGCAAGGCAAACAGCCGGGTAAATCCGGAAATTCAATGGAAATCCCTTTGTCCTCCTGTTCAAAAATTGCCGGAAAAACGTAATGATCCTTCATCGTGATTACCTCCTGTTCGAGTGGCTTTATCATGAAGCAGAGATCATACAAAGTGAACCCCTGCTTGTTTTTCGATGCTTTTCAGTGTTTTGATGGGAATATCCTTGACCGGGTGCGTAACCGTCACCCTCCCCTTTTTACTGGGATGCTTGAATTGATGGTGATCCCCTGCACAATTCACCTCGTACCAACCATCCGCTATTAATTGCCGGATGATGTCCCTGGATGAGAAGCTCTTCATTTCTTCTGTCGAGTAGACAGCTCGACACTCCTTTCCTGTGATTCAAACTGTAAAGGGATGTCCCAGCCCTTTACGGATCCTCTGTATCTATTATAGCACGTAAGTTGTTACGTGTCAATATTATTTCAACCGAATACATTGCATAAAAAAATCGCCCCTTCGGACGATTCAAAAAAATATTCGACTAGCTATTGACTCGCTCCCCAAAATGTGCTATAATGAAGGAGCGATGAATAAAGCATCACACGGGGTGCAGATGGACTGCAATCCAAATACACCCCATCATCAGACTGGTGGATTAAGCACCTGACTGACTTAGTGCAATGGCTATATCGTGTTCCATTGTAGCACGATTATAGATATTTGTCAAGAGCCTTTCAGACTGCTTCCACACTTGGTCTGAAGGGCTTTTCCTTTTCGCATAGAAACTTGACAATTGCATACAATTGATTGTCCGGCTTTCCGGCTCATGGAGTGGAAACATATCCAGCACATCCGTCACATACGCAAAGACAACCTGTTCAGCATGCTGAATCAACCCGTTTTTTCTTTTCAGAAAGGTAACAACGGCAAGGTATTGAGCGAACCATATGCATGACGGTGAATCGGTAGGCATACCCGAAGGATGCGATAACAATGCACCGGCAAGCGCAGGGCGGTGATAGAATGATACACCCTGTAGGCTTTGCAAGCAGACGGATAATTGATGATACAGTAAAATACATTAGATAGCCGAAACGAGCCGCTGTTTCGTGACTCGTTTCGGTATCATGTGTTTTGGCGGAAAGAGAGGGATTCGAACCCTCGGTACGCTATTAACGTACACACGATTTCCAGTCGTGCGCCTTAGACCAGCTCAGCCATCTTTCCATCTATGAAATCGTATCGTCAAATAGTGGTGCGAGTGACGGGACTTGAACCCGTACGTCGAAACACACGCCCCTCAAACGTGCCTGTCTGCCAGTTCCAGCACACTCGCAACGATTCTTTTTATGTCGCCGTCAATCGACTGCTTTAATATTATATCAGAATGTTTGGCATTTGTCAAGCACTTTTTAAAATTTTCTCGAAAAAATTCTGCCCGACAAATGCCGCCTGCATTCGTTACTTCAACTCCACGATGGTGACGCCGTCCTCCCCTTCGCCGAATACTCCAAGCCGGAAGCTCTTTACGTATTTCAGCTCCTTGAGCCGGCGATGTACCGCCGCCCGCAGCACACCAGTGCCCTTGCCGTGAATGATGGTCACGGTAGAAATGCCGGACACCAGGGCGCTGTCCAGAAACGCCTCCATCTGATACACGCCCTCGTCCGCTGCACAGCCCCGGATATCCAGTTCCATGGCGGCACTGCGTGTCACCTTGCTGCTGACGGATTTTTTGGCTGGCTGCCGCTTCTTGCCGTTGAGCATCACCTTCGCCGCCTGTTGCAGCCGCAGATTCTCCAGCTTCACCTTGGTTTTCATAATGCCGATCTGCACAAACACCATGTTGGAGCTGTCCGGTTCCGCCAGCACCGTTCCCTGCTTGTCAATGTCGGTGACATACACCGTATCGCCTTTTTTCAGGGGGCGGGGCAGCTTGTACTGCTCCTGCATCCGCTGCTGCACCGGATTTGCCGCATCATGCATCCGGGCAAAGCTGTTTTTGGTACGGGATTTCAGCTGGGACACCCGGTCAGAGAAGGTTTCCCGGTCTTTTTCATGTCGCAGCTGCTCCAATTCGTCAATGAGTCGGTTGGACTCGATCTTGGTGTTTTCGATGATCTGCATGGCAGACTGCCGTGCCTGCTCCAACGCCGCATCCTTTTCCTGCTCCAGCTGCTTCAGCTGTTCCCGGAGTGCCTGCTCGTGGGCCTGTGCCTCCAGTCGAGCCTGCCGCAGCTGCTGATTCTGGGTATCCAGCTCCGCCCGGGCAGCCTCCAGCTTTTCAATGACAGATTCAAACCGGGTCTGTTCCGTGCTGACCAGGGTCTTGGCATAGGCAATGATCTGGGGCGGCATGCCCAGATGCTCGGAAATGGCAAAAGCATTGGACTTACCGGGAGAGCCAATCAGCAACCGATAGGTGGGCTGCAGGGTTTCCAGGTCAAATTCGCAGGATGCATTCTCCACGTCCGGGGTTTCGATGGCATACAGCTTCAGTTCCTGGTAATGGGTGGTGGTCATCAGCTTGGCACCCTGCCGCTTCAACTGTTCAATGACGGATACTGCCAGAGCAGCGCCCTCCACCGGATCCGTGCCGGATCCCAGCTCATCCAGCAGCACCAGACTCTGGGCATCCGCTGTTTTCAGAATCTCAATCACATGGTTGGTGTGAGCAGAGAAGGTGGACAAATTCTGCTCAATGCTCTGGGCATCCCCAATGTCCACAAGGATATGGGAAAAGACGGACACGCTGCTGCCGTCCCCGGCGGGGATCAGCAGACCGCACATGGCCATGGCGCACAGCAACCCTACGGTTTTCAGGGCAACTGTCTTACCGCCGGTATTGGGACCGGTGATGATGAGCGCCTGATACTCCCTGCCCAGGGTCACGTCAATGGGTACCACCTTGGCAGGATCCAACAGCGGATGCCGCGCCTTTTTCAGCACCACCGCCCCGTCATCCGTCAGCTGGGGCAGGGTGGCTTTCATTTTCGCCGCCAGATTCGCCTTTGCAAAATACAGGTTCAGTTCGGCACACACATGGTAATTTTCGATGAGTACATCCGCATAAGCACCGCATTCTGCGCACAGATTGGTGATGATCCGCTCGATCTCCTCCTGTTCCTGGCTTTCCAGAAGCCGGATATCGTTGTTTGCCTCCACAATGGCAATTGGCTCAATAAAATAGGTTTGCCCAGTGGCGGAAGTATCGTGGATCAGCCCCTGTACATCCCCCCGATGCTCTGCCTTCACCGGCAGTACATATCTGCCGTCCCGGAGGGTCACGATGGACTCCTGCAAGTACTTCTGCATGGATGCGGAACGGATCATTTTATCCAGGGTATCCCGCAGCTTCTGACCGGACTGGGCGATCTTCCGGCGGATGGACGCCAGAGCGGTGCTAGCTCCATCGGCGATCTCCTCCTCCGACAAAATAGAACGCTCCAGCTTGTCCCGCAGTGCCGGATTGGGCGCCAGCCGGGAAAACAGATATGCCAGGGAGGTTTCGCTGTTCTCGCAGTGACAGTACCAGTCATCCAGGCTCTGGATCTGGTTCAACAGCCGTGCAACGCTCAACAGTTCCCGTAAAGAGATACGGGAGCCGGATTTTGCCCGGAGCAATGGGGCGCACACATCCTCCATCTGGTAGAAAGGAGGAGTGCCGTACTGAATGGACAGCTGCAACGCATCCTCGGTCATGCCCAACAGCTGCTGTACCCTTGCCGGATCGGCACTTGGTTCGATTTCCAGAGCCATCTGCCGGGTGCAGCTATTGGAGGTTTCCTCCGCCAGCCGCTCCAGAACCTTATGTAGCTCCAGGGTTTGAAAATAGTGATTCATGGTAAATTCTCCAGAGATTTGTAAAAGTCCAGCGTCCGGAACTGCCGTTCCAGATGCAATATCGTATAGCGTTCCGCCAGGACGGACAAGGCAGATGCCGTCCCCTCCCCCAGGCGGAAATGGAACAGCCGGTCAAAATCCGACAGCACAATGTGCCGGACAGCCTGCAGCACAGAGCCGCTCACGGGCATCTGTTCCCGATCCGGAGCAATCTCTCCGGCACAGTGGGCACAGATGAAATTTCCAGCCTGTAAGCGAAAAATCAGCTGCGCTGGTGCATACTCGCCGCACACGTCACAGCATACAATATCCGGCATCATGCCCAACTCTGTCAGAAACCGCAGCTCAAACAGCGCCTTCAGCAGGGGGACAGGCCGGCTGCCCTCCTCCAGGTAATGGAGGGTATTGAGCAGCAGACGCAGAATATCGGATTTTGCATGCTCCGCCCCCACCGCAAAGCCGATCAGCTCCGAAAAATAGGTGGCAAGACTCAGCCGGGTCAGATCCTGTCGCAGGTCGTAGAAAATCCGCTCCACCTGGGCGCTGTTCAGATAATACCGATCCCGGCGGCTGTCCAGACAATACTGCCCATAGGCGTACAGCTGGGATGCGGCACCGTGCCGGCTGGTGATTTTCTTCGCCCCCCGGACGGATACCTCCAGCACCCCCTGGTCTGCGGTGAGCAGATCAATAAACTTGTCCTGTTCCCCCACGCTCCGTTCCCGGATGACGATCCCCGTCACTGTGGTCAGCATGCTTCTTGTCACTCCCTGCCGGGCGGCTCCGGACTGCACGCAGTCCCCGATACCGCAGATAATCCTCTACACTGCCGCTTTTGGCGAATATCTCCCAATTGTCCATACGGATCACTTCCTCTCGGTAACAGTGTATCCGGATGAGCGGCAATTATGGGTTGAAATCCGTACCAGCGGATCAATCCTCCGTCAGACCAAAGGAGCGGATCAGTCCCTCCCGGTTCCGCCAGTCCTCCTTCACCTTCACCCAGCATTGCAGATTTACTTTAATGCGGAAAAAGTCCTCCAGGCTTGTCCGGGCGGCAGATGCCACACGCTTGAGCATAGCGCCCTTTTTCCCGATGACGATACCCTTATGGCTTTCCCGCTCACAGTAGATCACCACGGAGATATCCAGAATATCCTGCTCCTCCCGTTCGGTCATGGATTCCGTCATAACGGCAATGCCGTGAGGCACCTCATCGTCCAGCATCCGCAGCAGTTGCTCCCGGACCATTTCCGCTGCGATCACCTTTTCCGGCTGATCGGTGAACATTTCATCCGGGAAGAAGTGGGGGCTTTCCTTGGCGTGGGACAGGACCTCCTGCTCCACCAGATCCACCCCGTCCTGCTCCGTCACGCTGATGGGAATGATGCTGGCCGGGTCAAACCTGCTCTGGATCCCCACCATCATACCTGCAAGCCGGGTCTTGTCCTCCAGCAGGTCGATCTTGTTGAGGATTACGATCACCGGACGCTTCCTGCGCTTGCAGTCCAGCAGCATTGCCTCCTCCTGGGGGGTCATCTGCCGGGTACAATCCATCATGAACAGCAGCAGATCAATATCCACCACCGATTCAGTGACCGTGTTGAGCATATGCTCACTGAGCTTGTTTTTCGGCTTATGCAGACCCGGCGTATCCATAAACACCAGCTGTGTATCCCCGATGGTCTTGATGCCGGTGATCCGGGTACGGGTGGTCTGGGGCTTGTTGCTGACAGAGGCGATCTTCTCCCCCACCAGGGCATTGAGCAAAGAGGATTTTCCTGCGTTCGTTCTGCCCGCAATGGTTACAAAAGCACTTTTCGGCATAGAATCGTCTTAGTCCTCCGTTACAAAGCTGATATCCCGGGCAATGCCCAGCTTTTCCAGCACGGCTTCTTCCTTCTCCCGCATCTTCCGCTCGTCCAGGGGACTGGTTTCATGATCGTAGCCCAGCAGATGCAGCATGGAATGTACGGTCAGAAAGCCCACCTCACGTTCCAGGGAATGACCGAAATTATGCGCCTGCTTGAAGGCAGTTTCCAGAGAGATCACCACATCCCCAAGCAGTACATAGCCGGTTTCCTGGTTTACATCCGCCTTGCCGTCGGACAGCAGGGGGAAGGAAAGCACGTCCGTCACGCTGTCCTTATTCCGATAGATCTTGTTGAGATTACGGATCTCCTGATTGCTGACAAAGGAAACGCTCACCTCTGCGTCCCGGTCAAAATGCTCCGTAGCCAGCACAGCCTGACAGCAGCGGCGGATCAGCAGACGGATCCCCACCGGCACCTTTACATCCGATTGATTGTTTTTTACATATACCTTGAGCTTAGCCATTTTTGCCTTTTCTCCTTTCATTCTGATATTTCTCGTAGGCAGCGATAATATCCTGCACCAGTTTGTGCCGTACCACATCCCGTTCCTGGAACTGATGAATGGCAATGTCATCCACATTCCGCAGTACCTTCATCGCCTCCACCAATCCGGAACGTTTCGCATCGGGCAGGTCGATCTGGGTGATGTCCCCGGTGATGACCATCTTGCTGGAATTTCCAAGCCGGGTCAGGAACATTTTGATCTGCTCCGGTGTGGTATTCTGGGCTTCATCCAGAATGATGAATGCCTCGTCCAGGGTGCGTCCCCGCATATAGGCAAGAGGGGCAACCTCAATGCTTCCCTTTTCCATGTTCCGCTGTACGCTTTCCGCACCCAGCATTTCATACAGTGCATCGTACAGGGGCCGCAGGTAGGGATCCACCTTATCCTGCATATCCCCCGGCAGAAAGCCCAGCTTTTCACCAGCCTCCACCGCCGGACGGGTCAGCACGATACGGCTGACGGCATGGGCACGGAATGCCTTCACCGCCATTGCCACCGCAAGATAGGTCTTGCCGGTGCCTGCCGGGCCGATGCCCAGTACGATGGTGTTGTCCTGGATGGCTTCCACATACTTTTTCTGTCCCACAGTCCGTGCCCGGACGGGCTTGCCGGATATGGTAACTGCCACCGCATCCGCCGCCAGCTCCTTGAGATCCTGCATGGCACCCTCCGCCACCATGTTGGTCACATAGCGGATGGTCTGCTCCCCCACATTTTCTCCCTGGGGAGTCAGCCGTAGCATGGCTTCAATGGCCTGCGCAGCCCCCTGCGCCGCCTGTTCCTCACCAGTAACCTTGATGACCGTACCCCGGTTCAGCAGCGTTACATGGTACTTTTCCTCGATGGCGTGCCGGGTCTTGTCAAAATCCCCGAAAATCGTCAGGATCTGATCCATGGTATCTACTTGGATGATTTTTTCCGTCATATACTTTTTCCAACGCCCGAAGCGTCTCTCTCTCCTTTCCGCATCCAACAGCAGTCTGTGGACGCAGTTCACGCATCTTAATTCAGTATATCATATTTTTCAGAAATTTTAAAGGAGCATTCAATTATTTTATGAAAATTTCACGGATTGTTCCGATTTCTCCGCATATTACATAGCGAACATCACAATAAATCACCGAATCCTCCTGCCGGAATTCCAGGGTTTTGTCCTGGATCTCATCGGAGCCGTGAAAATTCTGCTCATACTGGGTGCATTTCTCCCGCAGCAGCGCCTCCGCCTCCTGCCGTTCGTATGCGCAGATCCGGTAGCCATAGGGGATGTAGGTGCAATGCAGGATCCCCATGGGAATCTCCCGCCCCAGCATGGAAAACCGGGTCTCACTTTCGGCATACTCATACATGGGCAGCTGCACCTCCCCGAAGTACAGCGGGATCCGCTGACCGAACAGGGACAGCACCCGGCGGCGCACCGGCTCCTCCGGGATCCGCAGTTCCTCCGCCAGGGGCTGGGCAAAGGTCATGGTTTCCTGATACACCCCGGTCACAGAGCCGGAGGCGTGGAAGTAGCTGACTGCCCCCGTTTCCTCCTCCAGTACGCCGCTGATGAGCACATCCCCAGCCTTCACCCCATCCCCCACCTGCCGCAGCACCATGCCGCAGGCAGGCATAATGGACTGAATGCAGGCATCCCGGGTGGCAACATAATTGCAGGGCACCCGGTCATGCAGCATGCCGGGCTGGGGGGTGGCTTCCGCCACATCCACCACAACTCTCCCCCCGGTGTGCCGGATGCCTGCCCAGCGAAGCTCCGGAATGGCAAGCCGCAGCTTTGTTTCGCACATGCGGAAATCGATGCCCGGGATCCATGCCCCCTGGTCGATGCCGATCTCCTCCAGCACCCGACGAATCTGTGCCTCCGGCACGGCTGCATTTCCCGTCACTTCCACCTTTACGATGAGATTGGACACCCAGAAAAACACCAGCAGGATCCCCAGAACTCCAAGCACTGCCCCATACCGGAACTTGATCCGGTAAAAGGAAAACCGCAGCCCCCGCCGTTCCGTCACCGTCAGCTGCACCTTGTGTTCCTGCGCCAGGAGTCGGGCTTTTTTCAGATGTCCCGCAGGCAGGGCCGCAGAAAACGCCCCCTCCCGGCAGCGCTGATCTGCACAGATCACCCCATTCTCCCGGAGCCCCTGCATGAATCCGGACAGGTTCGCCCCCTCCACCCGGATGGATACCCTTGCCCCCAGCATTTCAGGCACCCACCGGAGTCAGCTCCACGTTCCGGATCTCCCCGCTGACCCGGACGCCTCCGGCATTCAGATCCGTAACCGTCAGTCCCTGCCCCCAGATCTGTATGGACAGTCTTCCCGTCCGAAGCCGCACCAGCACATCATTCAACTCCAGGATCCGGCGGCAGTTTTCCACCAGTACATCCCGGTTCTCCACAATGTGCAGCGTGGTGCTCAGGCTGCAAAAGTCCATGGCTCGTTCCAACCCTCGTTTGCCCATGCTCATCACCTCAGGCAAGTATATGTCCCCGGGGACATAAAAATGCCCTGCCAGCCATAGGCTGTACCAGTGGGAAAATCCCCGGAAAGGAGGGGCTTATGCGACAATCCACACACAATCTTTGCTTGCTGACGGGACTGTGCATTGCCGGCTGGGCACTGCTGCGGCATGGAGCAGCGGCGGCAGAAGCCATCCGGACGGGCATGCAGGTCTGTATGTTCCAGATCGTACCCTCCCTGTACGGGTTTCTGATCCTCACAGGCGTGCTGCTGCGGATGGGGCTGCACCGGAAGCTGGGACGGCTGTTTCGTCCCATTGCGCGGCATGTGCTGCACATGACCGAAGGGGAATTTGCCGTGTTTTTGTGCAGTCAGCTGGCGGGGTATCCGGTGGGAGTGCAGATGCTGACGGATCTGGTGGGGCAGGGAGAAATTCCGCCTCGCCGTGCCGCCCGGCTTGCCGGGGTCTGCTTTGGCAGCGGCCCTGCCTTTGTGCTATCCCTGGTGGGAACGGCTCTGTATCCCAACACGCCGGCAGGCAGTCTGCTGTTTCTGAGCGGCATGCTGGCAAACCTGATCCTGGCAATCCTGTTTCGCCCGGAAAAACCGGACGCAGCGGCTGTCCCGACAATGCCGGTGCTGCCGTTCAGTCTGGCTGTCGTCAGTGCCACCCGTGCTGCTGCATCCGGTCTGTGCAGCATGTGCGGCATGATCCTGCTGTTCCGGCTGCTGCTGGCTCCCCTGCCCGGTCTGCTGCCGGATGTGCTGTCCACTGACGTAAAAGCCGGGATCCTGAGCCTCCTGGAGATCTCCTGTATCACCCGGATGCCTGTCATGCAGCTGAGCCTGCTGCCGGTAGTATGCGGTCTGCTGAGCTTTGGAGGGATCTGCGTGTTCATGCAGCTGCTGGCATCCGGAGGAAACTGGATGCACAAAGCAGAATTTCTTGCCATGCGTCTGCTGGCAGCGTTGCTTTCTGCCGGACTGTGCAAATTGGCAGCGCCCTTCTGGATGCGGAATGTGGCAGTTTCCGCCTTTGCCGGAACCATGCGCATGACACAAAGCGCCACACCTTTGCTGCCGATTCTGCTGGTTCTGATGACGTTTATGATTCTTTCGCAAAAAAAGCTGGACAATTCCGCGAAAGCATGCTATAATAAAATGTAGATTCAGACAACACCGCACAAGGCGCATCCAAGGCTTTGTGCGGTGTCGCCTAAACGAACGAATCAGTTTTTGTATGAGGTGATTAAAATGGGTCTGTTTGATATTTTTCAAAGAGGCGGCAAATATTTCGACAAAGACATTCCACCCCACTGTGAATACTGCGATTTTGGCAAGCGTGCCAAGGATGGCAACAAGGTTCTGTGTGACAAGCGAGGGTTAGTAGACGCTGATTTCTCCTGTGCTAAATTCGTTTATTCTCCTCTGAAGCGGATTCCCGTCAAGCAGTTGAACCGGGTTGGCTTCCTGGATGAGGATGATGAATTCAACGATGATGACGAGCAGGAAGAGCCCCAAAAGCAGCCTGATGCCAGACAGGCACCTCCGCCCCTTCAGGCAGCAGATGCTGCTCCAGCACCTGTAACGTCCACGCCACAGCCTGTAGCACCTGCACCAACACCGGAGGAAAAGTCCGTGCAGAATGGTGCACCCGTCCCGGAAGAAGCACCTGCATCAGACACACCTAAGCAGGAAGCAGCCCCGACGGATGCTGCGGCAGACGCTGCTGCACTGGAAGCAGAAAAGGCAATGGAGGCCGCATTCCAGGCTATGAACCAACCCAAAAAGTCTTAAGGCAACACCGCACAAAGAATGTGTGGTAGATGTGCCAACAGATTTTTCGTCAGATTGCATAGAAACGACGCAGGAATACTGGCGTATTGCAAGGAGTTTCTGTGTGATATGACGGAAAATTCGTCAGCAGATGCTGCGCATAGCCGACAGGCGGGCTTTGTGCGGTGTTGCCTTAAGGAACTATGCAGCTGCACCAATTGGTGCAGCTTTTTTCTGCACGACCTATTGACAACGGCAATTAAAAATGGTATAATAATTATGTTCTGATTTCATACCATGCCGGTGTGATGGAATTGGTAGACGTAGTGGACTCAAAATCTACTTCGCCGTTTCATACTACCGTTCCGTAAACCCTTGATTTTACAAGGCTTTTTGAAAACTGAATATGTAACTTGCTTTTAATGTCCCTCCACGATGTCCCTCCGATTTCTCGGACAGGACATCGGGAGACGACTTAAAAATATAAATGCCGGTGTGTCGGAATTGGCAGACGAGACAGACTCAAAATCTGTTATCCGCAAGGGTGTGTGGGTTCGAGTCCCACCACCGGCACCAGACCTTAACAGCTCGTAAACCCTTGATTTATCAGGGTTTGCGGGCTTTTCTTTATGCTCTGCTCCGTTATGTAACGCCCCTCCAGCAACAGCAAATGCACTGTTTTATGGCTCATTTTTAGGAGGGACATTGGAGGGACATGAGCGTTATTTGGAGGGATATACACCCAAAATCGCATTGGCAGACGCAACCTTTGAACTGAAATTCAGGTGCGTATAAATGTTTGATGTGGTCGAAATGTCGCTGTGTCCTAACCATTCTTGAATCTCTTTCAGGCTGACACCGTTTGCATACAACAGACTTGCGCAGCTATGCCGGAGATCGTGAAAGCGAATTTTCCGCATACCATTCTTTTCAAGCACCAGCGGGAAATGCTGGGTGATATAGCCGGGTTTTACAAGCTCTCCGATCTCGTTGACATAGATATAATCGGTGTATTGCCGACAATACGACCTGCCGCACAGCTTTCGGTTTAGCTCCTGCTCCGCTTTCAGGCGGTACAACAGTTCCTCAAATGGCGGTACAAGTGGCAGGCTGCGATAGCTGGCCTTTGTCTTTGTACGATCCTTTTGGATAATTTTGCTCTTGCCGTCGATAGTCGCCTGCGTTACTGTGTGCCGTATGGTGATCGTTTTCTTCTTGAAGTCAATCGCATCCCATTTCAAGCCTACGGCCTCGCTGCGGCGCAGTCCGTAAAACGCGCCGAGAATCACGCCAAGCTCTATGGGGTCGCCCTTTACCACCTCAAAAAGACGGTTTAGCTCATCTTCCTCATACGCGCTGCCGACAAACTTTTCTTTTTTCGGCCGTTCAATGCGATCAGCCGGATTCGTGTCAATCAAACCGAGTTTGAAAGCGTGCTGCAACGCCTTTCGGATATTTGCGTGGCGGTGTATGACCGTGTTTGCGGAAACGCCCCGCACCGTCAGTTCATAGGTGTAATAGTCCTGAATGTGCTTTGGCTTTATCTCCCGTAAGAGCAGACCGGGGTGGTGTTCCTCAAAGTATGGGATAATTTTGCTCTTGATTCCCATAGAATACGCACCGTAGGTCGTTTCCTCCACATTCTTTTTTATCATTTCCAACCAGTCGAGCAGAAATGTTGTAAAGAGAATGGAATCGGTGGAAACCTTGCCTGTACTGCGTTCTAACGCTCTTGCCTCCAACTCTGCTTCTTTGGCTGAACGGGCTTCTATAAGCATTTTTTCGGCACGCTTCTTATTTCCCTTGACAGGGAGCCCCGTGGATTTTGACGGCGTGTGCCGTTTACCGTATTCATCCACATAGTTGAGCACGATATGATAGTACCCGTTTTTCTCTCGCAGATGTCCTGCTACCATAATAAAACCTCCTTTGAGTGGTGCAGCGTAGATTCATCTGCCATTGACACTATCATTATAGCAATCCGAATCTCATAGGCCAAATGTGCAAATGAGGTTTCACGCATTAGATTTTTCTATCAATTCCAAATACTCTAAAATGTTGAGCTTTGGGATTCGATAACGGCGGCCGACAACAAAACTTTTAATCGTGCCTGCTTTCAAAAGGCGATATGCTGTCTTGGTACTTATGCCGCCGAGCATTTCACACATCTGCTCAACTGTAACGACATCAGGATAATCGCAAAAAAGGAGTTTATAGGCGTCCTGTGACTTCATAAGCGCCTCCTATCTGCCTTTTGGAATGACCTCATAATTGAAGCCATCTCTGCGGTTGCAGTTGGCACAAGCGCCGTGTTTCTCCTGCGGGGATTCAACCTTGCGTAAATCAAAAACACCCATACCGCAGAATTTATCGGCACAGGTGTTGCAAAGGCAAAGTATGAGTTTTTTCGGAATACTATCTATCAGATCAATGCTGATAGCAAGGGCGTGATTCATTTCTGTAATCTGTCCAGCCGATAGTCTGCCGACAAAATTATTCAATCGGCGTTTGTCAATGGTTCGCAGTTGTTCCAGAAGAACGATAGAGGGCTGTTCAAGGCCACATTCCGTCCCGATGTAATAGTGAGTGGGTAATTTGCTTTTCGTGGCTGTACGGCTTGATATGGCGGCCACAATGACCGTAGGGCTGTGACGATTACCGACATTGTTCTGAATGATAACGACCGGGCGATAGCCCTCTTGTTCCGAGCCGACACCTTTGCCGAGATCAGCATAGAAAATATCGCCCCGTAAATATGTTTTGTTCATGATTTTGACCTCCCAAATAAATTTAGACGGGTATATCCCGCCTATGTAAGAGGTCAAGCAGCAGAACAGGAATAAGTCGGAAAGGTATAAATAAATCCCTGCTTTATAGAACCGTTCCGCCGCTTGACCGTTTATTTTCAAATAATCCTATTTGTCCTCGACACCCCGGATCGTTATGGGAAGTCATCAAACGGCTGGCGGCTCACCAGCTCCACGGGAATCTCACCCCCGGTAGGTTCTCTATCGGCTGCTCTCATTGCCTGCGACGGCTCACACACGAAAAATGCTGCTCGCTCGGACTGTGACTGAACAGGAGTATCATTAGCCCTATTGCTTATCATCGCCATACCGGGAGCCTCCCGATACTTATAGCCGGCTGTTTATCGCTCCTTGCCGGAAATCAGAAAGCCAAAGACCGTATAATCAAAATAGGTGTAATCTCGTTGCTTCTGTTTTCCGCAAATCGTGGCGCAGCCGCTAATGTGGCTTATGCTCATCACAATAGCAATAGGAATGTGTTTGATGAATGGGTATTCAGTTGTAAAAGAGCAAACCCATTCACCGCACAAAACGGAAAACAGGCAGAGAGTTTTCGTACCTCTCCACCTGTTTCCTCACTTAAATCCTAAAACACAGGGACTATTTCAAAATTTTTTTCAAATTATTCAGAGCGGCATAAATCGAATCCTGCACCGTCTGATATTTGCATCCCTCCATTTCTGCAATTTGGGAGTATGTAAGTCCATTGAAATAATACAGTATGAGCCTGCGCCGTTGTGTTTCGGGCAGTTTGTTTATAGCGTTGTGCAACGCCTCATACCGCATATTGCGAAGAACCGCATCCTCAACCGATTCCGGGAGAACAAACGCCCGGTCATATAAAGTAGCCTCGGTAAGTTCTGAATGCTCGTAATGCCGATCCATTTCATTAAGAAATGAAAGATCGTCCAGTTCAAAGCAATCCAGAAGTTCAAATAATTCTTTGTTTATCAGCAATTCCCGTAACACACCTTGTCCGTCCCGAAAGGAAAGATAATGCTTGTCCTGTCGTTTGGAAAGTGTATAGGGATTGTCTTTGTCTTTTCTGCGTTTTGGACGCTTCTCGTCCATAGTCGTTTCCTCCGATCAATCTGAAATTTGAGAAATTCAGATTGATCGGGGCGGTGAACGACAGCGTGGTAACGGTGCTTTGCTATATACAAAAACGCACCTGCATAACGGCAAAAATCGCCGTAACACAAGTGCGTTGTATTCTGTGTCAGATAAAAGGTGGTCTGTGGGTTCAGGGCGCGAGCCACAATATCCCGATGAAGAATTTAGACTTTTTTTGACCGTGTACCATCGGGGTGTAGGCGGTCTAAATCATACAATCATATTCGCTGCTTATAATCAGCAGCGAAGCGTTGGCGGCAGTCCAGCGCATAAAAAATCCCTCCAAACCAAAACGCTGAATTGGAGGGATAGGCACAGCAAAACACCCCGGCAAAACCTCGTTTTTTTATTTGTCAGGGCTGTTATTCTATTCAGTTCAACAATTTACGAACTGTCCGTTCATTTATAATTGAATTACCATGCCATTATCAACATGACATAATTAGGTACAATTATATGTGGAGGTGAACCGACAGTGCATAAAGAACCTGAAACGCTTGGAGAAATCCTTAAAACTGCTCGTATGCGTGCCGATATTACAATGGAAACGCTGGCGGAAAGAGTTGATATTACCGAGCGATACTTATATCGGATTGAGAACGAGGGAAAGAAACCCAGTTTTGATGTCCTCTATAAACTCATCCGGGAACTTGCAATACCAGCGGATTCGATTTTCTATCCCGAAAAGCCGTCCAAAGATTCCGAAATAGAAAATCTTGTCCGTATGCTTTACGGCTGTAATGAGCGTTCAATGGAAATTATCAAAGCAACCGTAAAAGCCACATTGGAAAGTCAACCAAAAGAACAATCATAAAGCTGCTTTTCAAAAAACAGAGCCGATGATCTGCGAGGTATCTCACAGGTCATCGGCTCTGCGTCTATGCGTCCGGCTCTTTGATGACAACTATATTCAAATTTTCAACTTCGATCAAACTTTCCTGCTTGCATTTCGGACAGTAGAGAGGAAAATTCTTTAATACTGTGTCCTCTCTGATTTTGTCACGCGTTTTACTACCGCAGGTTGGGCATAAAATCCAATGCTCATTTCTCATTGCATCACCGCCTTTTCATACAATCATTTTTACATCATCACACAAAATCATTTCTGACATCCGCAATAATATCTCCATTTTTGATTTTCCATAGCCCATATAGCGATGTAAGAAACATAATAAGGAACATAGCCAATGAAGATATTACAAATGCTCCAAGCGGAAATACAAAATCAATTACCGCACCGACTACAATGCTTTTATATATCAGATAGCATAACGGCAAAGAAGAAATGCCGCCGATTAAGATCGCAAGCAAACCATTCCGCAGGTTTTCGATGCAGAGCATAGCAAACAGCTTATTTACCGTCATTCCTACCGAACGCAATACCGCAAATTCACGCTTACGCATATTGAGGCTCGTAGTTATGACATTGAAAACATTTGCACAGGATATTACGGTCAAGAGAATTAAAAAGGAAGTTGAAAACAGCTTTATCATTGCGGCAAAGTTTCTCTGCGATTCATAGCTTTCAGCAGAACTGAATATTGACACATCTTCGGCAAGACCAACGCTCGTTAAATAATCCGTTGTGTTTTTTTGAATGTTCGCATAGTTTGGGGATTGTATCATTATTTCCTTGCTTGTGATTTCTGCATTAAACTCAGGCATACGGCTTTCGGGAATCAAAATACTGATGCCTCCGTAATTCGGTCTGAATTCAAGCGGAAAGTCATAGTTGCCAACCGTAAAATTAACGCTGAAAAAGGTATCGTAATAATTCTCATAATCAAAGCGGTCATTTGGATTTGCGTTAATATCTTGGCTGAGCCGTTCACTCGCTGCTTCACTCATATAACGCACATCGGCGTGATAGCTTCCGTCTTTCAAGATAGGAAAACTCGTGCTTTTACTATCCTCGTCGATTTCATCATAAAAGGCACTCGCATAAACGGAATTATCATTTTTAAGTCCATTTTGCGAAAGGAACTCGGAATAGCGTTCATTTGAAATAATGAATATATAAAACGGAGCTTTATATAATTCGGAGCTTTCTTTAAGTGTAGCCCAATCCGAGCCTCGGTAGCTGTCAGTTATCCATTCCGAATCAAGTAAAACACTATGGAAATGTGAGGGACTTTCCGCAAACCAACCGACTTCATCAATGCCGTCCTGCGATTTTACAAAGCTGTATAGCTCATCAAATTCTTTCGTGCCAAACTCCATAGAATAGTTCATACGCAGATCGTAGCCTATGTTCTTCCGTTCTGCTTCTACAAATGAGAGCATATACAGGCTGAACGCATTTGCAGACACAAAAAGAAAGATACTGATTGCAAGCGAAAATGTTATTGCACGAAACGCTTTCTTTTCTCGTTTTATAGTACGCTTTGCAAGCAAATTTTCAGCAGAAGAAGTAAAGTTACTGCACTTTACTTTCATCACGCCTTTTTCACCTTTCAGATTGCCTATTATCGAAATTTTAGAAGCAGCGCGAGCAGGAACACCGGCGGATAGTAACACCAACAGATAACCGAAAATTGCTGTCATCATAAGCAGCCATCCGTTTATATGCAGCCGCATACCAATGTTCACATAGAGTACTTTCCCCATATATGCTCCGAAAATATCAAGCAACGCCCAAGAAGTCAAAAGACCGAGGACTATACCGATCGGTATCGCAACCGTCCCAAGTAAAAGAGCTTCGGAATATACAATCGTGCGAATATCTTTTTGGGTTGCACCAATCGAGGATAAAAGTCCGAGTTCTTTCGTCCTTTCGGAAACGGATATAGCAAAGGCATTGTATATCAAAGAAATTGCACCCACAGCGATGATAAGAAGCAAAGCGGCGGCAATCCCCATTATTAGGCTCTTAATACTCTCGCTTTGTGAAATCCCGAGATAGGAAAGCAATTCCGTGTGATACGAATATTCTGTTGTTTCACTTAAATATCGGCTTGCAAATTCGTACACCTCGTCTGGATTTTTAAGTGTAATGCGGAATACATCATTTTCGTCAATGGAGATCATTTGGGTGGATAAAACGCCCTCTGCCGCTTCAAGGTCTGCTATTTGTTCTGCGGTGGTGTTATACACGGCAATATGCCAATTTCCGTCCTTTTCGATAATGGAATCTATCGCAGAATCGAGCATAGAATTTAACAGCGTAAAAATCGTACACACCATGAGGACGGACAATACAATTCCCATAAGTGTTATCAGCGTTCGCCCTTTATTTTTCCGCAAGCTCCTTGTTGCAAGTTTAATACAAACACCCATAGTTATCCCTCCGAGAGCTTACCGTCCTTGATGATAAGCATACGGTCTGCCAACTTTGCAAGCTCCAAATTGTGCGTAATCATAATGAGCGTTTGACCGTATTGTTTATTTGCACTCCCCAGAAGCTCCATTACCTCTGCTGCACTTTTGCTGTCAAGATTTCCTGTCGGTTCGTCGGCAAGCATAAGCGCAGGATTTGTAAATAAAACTCTGCCTATGGCACAGCGTTGTTGCTGACCGCCTGAAAGCTGGCTCGGCAGATGACTTCTTCGCTCTTTCATTCCAAGCGTATCCAGCAATCGGTCAAGCGTTTCTTTGTCGGTTTTCTTTTTATCAAGGCGGCAAGGGAGCGTTATGTTTTCCTCAACCGTCAAAGTGGGAACGAGATTATAAAACTGATAGATTAAGCCCGCCTTTCGTCTGCGATAATAGGCAAGCTCCTTTTCGCTCTTGGCATATATATCCTCACCATCTACATACACCTTGCCGGAGGTGGGGCGGTCAATACCGGCAAGGATATGTAACAAGGTCGATTTTCCCGATCCCGACGGACCGATGATAGAAACAAATTCGCCTTTTTCTACGGTAAAAGATACATTGTCAAGTGCTTTAACCTCTGCCTCTCCCGCTTGATATGTTTTGCATAGATTACAAACATTCAGTATCGGCATATAAATCATTCCTTTGTAAGGCTTTCTTGTATTTTAGCTTCTGCTTCATCAAGATTGGCAAAGCTGGTAATTGCACCGTCAAACAGATCAGCATTGAAACGAATAGCTCCGTCGGACAAGATAACAGCAAAATGATCTTCTCCGAACATAGAATATTCGCAAATATCGTCATAGTAAAAAGTTTTTCCGTTGATTTCCGCACAGCTCTGTTCTGTTACTTCTTTCAAAAGGAAAATGCCCTCTGTTCCATTCTCCAAATGCGAGATTACAACAGACGAGTCATTTGCAGAAGCGTTATCCACACATTTCGGCAGCAAAACCGTTACCGTGCTGTCTGCTTTTGCATTTCCCGAAATAACCTTTGTGATTTTTATGGTAGCAAGTGCTTTTTGAGCAATTTCACCTTTGCCGTAGTCGATTTGAATATTGCGTACTGTTTCTATTGTACCTCGTACAATCGTATCGCTGTAACTGTTAAAGATTTCTTCCGAGGTCAATGGGGCGGGCAAGATTGTTGTTTTTTCAAATTCGTCAATGTAGGTAACCTTAATTCCTTTGGATCGCTCCAATTCAAAATCACCTTTGGAAGAACAGCCTGTAAAAATAAGGGTAGCTGCGATCAGCAAGAGCGAAAGTGTAAAAATGGTCTTTTTCATAAGTTTTGCATCCTTTCATAATTTGTTTTAGGCTTTCATGCCTTACTTATATAAACACAAAAGGCGAAATATCGGATGCAAAAAAGCAGGCATTTTTCAAAAGAAAACTGCCTGCTTTGCGGTGCTGATTTTATATTGTTAATCAGTTACTATTTTTTCAAAATAGTAAAATTGCCCATCGCCCTGCAAAATGATAACCTCGTCACTATATGGATATATCTTGGCTCCGATGATACTGTCTTTGTCGATCACGCTATCTGTCTGTATAATGTCCGTTTCGGTTAAAATTCCCGTAAATAAATCCGGGTTCTGTTTTAAGTCCGAAATATTGTTAAGTCCGTATTTGTCAATAACCAAGCGATTTGAAAAATAACCGTATTGCTCATTTTCGTATGAAATAGTGATTGAATAAAACACATCTTGCGCTATATGTTCCGGTTCTTTATTGAGAACAAATACAGCAGTAATGCTTAAACTGATAACCAAAACAAAAGTGGCAGCTAACGCACTTATCTTTCTAAAAGACCATACAGCAGCCGTTTTGTGCTTGTTTTGATTTGTGCCGAGCATTGCATAAACCTTTTCGTCAAGAGAAGTAAGGTCGTGCTTTTCTTCTGATTCAGACGAAATATTATCAGCCTGTGTTTCGATATACTGTTTCATTGCTTCTTTGATTTTTTTATCGTTCATATCCATCCTCCTTTAATCGAGCTTTCAGCAGCTTTTTTCCACGAGTGAGCTGTGATTTTACGGTGCCGTGTTTTCTGTTCAGAAAATCCGAAATCTGCGATGTGGATAATTCGTAATACAAATGGAGGATTAGCACATCCCGATATTCGGCAGGCATACTTTTTATATTCTGATAGATGATTTTGCAGCTTTCGTCTATAATAACACTTTCAGCAATGTTTTCATCACTTGCAAATTCATACTCAATGTCTGACAAGGAGACCGTTTGAATATGTCTGTCCCGTATCATATTAAACGACATATGTTTTACCGCCATTGTCACATAATATATACAATCTTTGCTGTCAACATCTTTTATCGCATCTAAATTTCGCATAATCGGGGGGATTGTATTATGTACTGCGTCCTCTGCATCCTGCGGATTTTTTAATATTTTCAATGCGACTGCATACATTGTGTTTTTATGCTTTTCATAAATGGCGGTCATTTTTTCAATTTCTTTACTCATACGACCTCCTAAATTATAAGACACTCTCTCAATAATCTATAACACGAAAAAAAGAATTTCGGATGCATTTTAGATAGTAGATTGAAAATTTATTTTTTCGCTGTTTTTAATTCCTCAATAGCGTTCCTTTACTGTCGTATCGTATATTTTAACACATAAAAGTTAAGAAATATAGTCTGCGTTTTGTTTCCTGATAATTATGTACCAACCGCCCCCAAAAAAGGCGGTTGATTTTTTAATACGCAGGCACTCCGTAACCGAGGAATTCATAATGCCCTACGGCATAATGATTTTCCCGGCAGGAATCCCCGGAATTGCCCTCTATGGTATAAATAATTCCGTCCTCAACTCGTTCGACAATTCCTACATGGTCGGATAGCCCGTCCTGCGGACCGGACGAACCCTTGTTGTTCCAATCGAAAAAGATAATCATACCCGGCGACGGCGTGGCGCTGTTGTCAATCCATTGACCTCTATCCTTAAACCATTGCACGCCGTTTGTGCAGCCTGCAAATTTCGGGATAATACCACTATCAATATACCCGCACTCATTCGCCGCCCACGAAACAAAACAGGCGCACCATTCCACACGGCTGTCAAAGCCATACCAACTCCAATACGGCTGACCGCCCACATTGCCAATCTGCGAGAGAGCAACGGAAACAATTTGTCCGTCCTCGGTGTAAATGCCATAAAGAACCGCGCTCCACATACTGCGGTTTTCTTCGGCAAGAAGTTCCGCAAGCTGCTTGCGCTGATCTGCATTGAATCCGAATTTATCTGCCATTTCTCCGGCGGTCTTATGAGCCACCGATATATACAGATAAGTCCGTGTGACCGTCGTTTTCGTTTCAACAATATTGCCGTGACCGTCATCCGTTTCGGTGATAATTTCCTCGGTCTTTGTTTCGGTTCGTGAGGATATGGTATTCATCTGCCAAAATATATCTTTTAGAATCGCTTTTTTTGAAGCGTCCATAGTGGCGACATCCTGCGGATTATTCGGATCGGTAGTAGTCTTAACCGCATAAACAGCCAAAACCTCCGGCCAGACGGCACGGGAGCCGGACATTTCCAAAACATCATAGGAGATATTCGTTTTGGTGGTGTCAAGCTGCGTTTGGTAATCGGTGTTGATTTCCTGTACCACGCTTTGCATTGTCATACTGCTTCCCGAATCCTCGCCCGAAAAAAAGATACCGAAACACGAGCCGACAATCAAAGCAATCAGGCATACCACAATGATAATCACAACGGCAACCCAACCGCCGGCGGCGATAGCGGAAATCAAGGCCTTTGTTCCGGCTATAATCGCCTTGACCGCCGCAACCGTGGCTTTGGCTGCCGCCTTTATCGTGGCAACGGTCGCTTTGGCGGTGGCTTTCGCCGCCAGTGCTGCCGTCCTTGCCGCTTTAGCCGAAGCCTGTGCGGTTTTTTGAGCGACTTTCGCTGCCTGTTCACTCGTTTTAATCGCAGTTCGGGCGGTCTGTTCGGCAGTCTTAACCGTTTTCTGTGCGGTCTTAACTGAACCCTTTGCCGTTTTAATTGTAGATTTACCCGTGGATTTTGCCGTCTGCTTGATCGTTTTTTCGCCACGCTCCAGCGTCTTAATGGATTTTTGAGCCTGCCGCTGCCGAAAATGCTCTTTTGCTTTGGAGATATTGTTTTTGGTAGATTGAACCCCACGGCGGCCTTGTTTGTCAAACTGCCGAACAGCCTCACGGGTGACGGTATCAGCACAGCCGGAAATACGGTCTGCGGCATATTCTTCGGCTGAACCCTCTGCAGAATAAACGCCGTGCTCCGCTTTGTCCTTTGTGCGGATATAGGCATCTTTCATCCGCTCTGCGGCAACCGCCGATTTATCAATCGTTTTTACTGTTCCTTTGACAACATTCTTTGTTTTGATGTCCGGCATAGCGTCACCTCCGATCCGAGCCGGGATAATTCTTTCCGTAAAGCAGCGTGAAACGCTCTGCTTCTGATATTGCCGCCTGCGACCTGCCATTCAGCCTCAAAGTCAAACCGGGCGGCAAGCTGACAGACAGAATAATTTTTGATAAAAGTCCTACAAGTGGTTTTGTCCCATTCTTCAAGCTGCCGCCATAAATCCGGGAAATTCCGATACAGCTTCCGCAGTTCTTCTAAACTTTGGAGCGGACAGCACCAACAGAAAACACGGCTGAAAATACGATATAAACCGCCCCAATCAAAACCTCTTGCATAGCAATAATCAAGGCAATCCTTTTCGGACATACCCCATTCCACAAGAGGATAGCAGGCAGTTTTTATGCGTTGGGTTTCGTCTGCGGCAATACCCACATACTCCATAATTTCATACTGTTCTTTCAGATCACGGAGATAAGCGTCAATGACACGGGTTTTGAGAATACCCGTACACCAGCGGTTGCGGGGGCCTGCCCAACTCATTCCCCGGTATTTTGAAAGAGCAGGATTTTTTCTTTTTGGGGTGTAATCGTAAAAGTAGTATTCAAAATCGTGTTCTGCTTTCAGACGGATAATCGGTCTGCCGATATATGCCTCCAAACGGTTCAGGTGTTCATACATCTGCGGGAATTCAAGCCCGGTATCACAGAAGATAATCAGATCAACCGGGCGCTGTTCTTCCAATAGCCGCAAAAGCATAGCCGTCGAATCCTTGCCGCCAGAAAGCGAAACAACATATTTTTTAGGTTTCATCGCCGTCCACCTCCACGGCGGGAGGAATAACCTGTTTTGCAACAACGACCATTCTGCCGTTTTGACGGCTGTATTCGCAGGTGGAAAGCGTAATCAGCTTATCGCCGTATTCGGCAGAAACGCCCGTATCGTATAAAGCAAGCTCCTTGCATTTGGCGATATAGGTGTTGAAATCCCCCGCGCTACCCGCATTGACAAAGTGGTAATACTTAAAACCTTGTTCAGAATAGGCGACGGTTTTGAAAGCTACGATAACCTCATATTCGCCAAAGCCGGACAGCGTATCAAAACGGATTGTTTTGTGTTCTCTGTAAAAATCCTCGTCCGTGTACTTGCAGAGATCGGCAAACATACTGCCGTTATTCATGTGATGGCCGTAAATTACGCAGTTGTCGGATAAACCGAGGTCGCAGTTTTCCTGCACATAGGGCACGCCGTAATCACTGTACTGCTTTTCAAAGCTGTGTTTCAGGTAGTAGTTCGGGTTGTCAATCGTCTGCATAACGGGATAGTCGATGTTTGTCCTCTCTATCGAAATCCAGCCCACAAAATCGCTGTTCTGTTCATACACCACAGCGTACTTTTCAAAAGCGGTTTGTTCAGGCTGCGGAGGTTCAGATTCCTGCGGCTCGTCGGCGGACGGCGTTTCGGCCTCCACAAGCGCGGCGATCTTGTCAAAGGCTTCGGCGCTCTGCTTTTCGTCTGCATACTGCCGCCAGAGCATAACGCCGGAGAAAAGGAAAAGGGCGGCACAAGCGGCCGCCCCGAACATCAGATATTTGCTTTTCATTGTGTTTGACCTCCCATAACGCCCTCGCCGGGTCTTGTGGTAATGAGTTTGTAAAGCTCGGTGTTTTTCGGGAACTTGTTTACAAACGGGACGAGAGAAGCGCCGTATTTCATTAACCCGCAGCCTGCGTCTGCGTTGGTAATATAGCTCATCTGCTCGGTGGAGATATTCAAAAGCTCGGAGAGTTTGGTGCGATCCGAAGCCGCTTGATTTAACATCACCACAAATTCCGAGTTGGAAAGCATTGTGCTTGCCTGCACGGAATCCAAAAGATACTCTACATTCTGCGTGATAGCGCAGGGGTGGGTATTCCTTTTTCTAAACTGCCGCCACGCCGAATTAAAGAAATTGGCGCTAAACTCATTCTCATAAACAACATGGAATTCGTCTATAAACAGGTGGGTTCGCTTGCCCTTTTTCCAGTTGGTCGTAACTCGGTTGAGCATAGCGTCGGTAATGGTGAGAAGTCCGGCGGGTTTTAGCTGTGCGCCGAGGTCGTGAATATCATACGAGATAATGCGGCTGGAAGTGTCAACATTGGTTTCGTGGGCGAATACATCCAGAGAGCCGGAAGTGAAAAGCTCCAAAGCAAGCGCCAGATCGTGCGCTTCCTGTTCGGGCTGTTCCAGCAGTTTTTCACGCAAGGTACAAAGGGTAGGCACTTTGCAGGTCTGCGCCTGCTCCTTGTAAACGGCGTCGGTGCAGCGGTCGATAATAGACTTGTGGTGAGCGCCTACGCCGCTTGGGTCAATCTGTTCGATCAACGACATAATAAACTGCGCCTTATCCACAATCGGGTTGTTATCGCCGTACCCCTCAACCATATCCATTGCATTGATACGGTCACGGCCACCGGCGGCAATCCGAATGACAGAAGCGTTTTGTTTCCCGATAGCCTGTATAAGCGGCGTGTATTCGCCCTCCGGGTCACAGATGATAATATCGTCGTTGGTGGCAAGGGCAAGGAAAATAATCAGCAGCTTTGCAAAGAACGATTTACCCGAGCCGGGAATTCCGAGCAGGAACATAGACTGATTCAAAAGGTTTGCCATAAATCCGGTGTAGATGATATCAAGCGCAAGCAGGAGAAAGAGGACGAGCGGCATGTGCAGATCGTTTCCAGGCTGACAGCGGTCGAAGCGTCCGCCAAGCAGGCGCACCACAGGCTGGATAGCCTGGAGGGGAAGATGACGGAGAAATAAAACCAGCCCCAGGGGGGTCATCCTCTGGGGCTGGTCATGTGTCATATTTCGTGTCATATATGTGTCGAAAAGGCGGTACAATGTGCATATTGCATGGCACATTTTGTATAAGGGCATCGCATTATGATGGAGAAGTGTACAAGCAAAAAATCCACTCATTCCTGCGTTTTTGAAGCATATAGCCATTCTTGCAATAGAAAACCCCTCCGGATTCCAGAGGGGTTAATGGTCGGGATGACAGGATTCGAACCTGCGAAATCTCTCGCTCCCAAAGCGAGCGCGATACCAAACTTCGCCACATCCCGATATTCGGTTTTCAGTGTATTCCGATGTCGCCAGGATCCTATCAGTCGTTGTCGTTCTTGACTTCTCGGAAAACCAACAATTCGCATGTTACAAGGAGTTCTAAAACTATAGGGAAAAGTAATGGATGTTGCCCCAAACCAGATACTCTACCAATTGCAGCATGCTTCATCATTTATAGTATACCACATGCAGCAAGGGTTGTCAAGATACTCCCCTGTAGCACTATAATGCAAAGTTTTTTGACAAACATACAATTGTGACAATCCCACACAAAGTATGCAGGATATTGCCTTGACTTTTCCTGCATTCTGCGCTATACTGAAATCCATCCATACAGAAAGAAGGTTCTCTATGTCTATTCAAACCATCCCTCTCACCGTCCCCTATGAAAAAGCGGGACTGGATGTGGCAGGACTGCATCCCACCCTCACCGCCGTGACCCTGGACTACAGCAAGGAGATTGGTCAGAAGCAGCACAGCGCCGTGATTCTCTGTCCAGGCGGCGGCTATGAATTCTGCTCCGACCGGGAAGCAGAGCCGGTTGCCATGCGGCTTGCAGGCTACGGCATCCAGGCATTCGTCCTGCGGTACAGCGTGGTGCATAAGCCATTTCCTACCGCCCTGCTGGAGCTTGCAGCAGCCGTCAGCTATGTGCGCAGCCATGCAGAGGAGTACGACATCCACCCGGATCGGATCGCTGTCTGCGGCTTTTCCGCCGGAGGGCATCTTGCCGCAAGCCTGGGTGTGTTCTGGAGCAGCAACCTGATCACCGGCGTATTCGGAGATCCGGCAAGCTGTCGTCCCAACGGGCTGATCCTGTCCTATCCGGTGATCACCGCCGGGCAGTATCAGCACGCAGGCTCTATTGACAACATCATCGGAGAAAAAGCCTCCCCGGAGCAGCGGCAGCTGGTATCCCTGGAAACCCAGATCACCCCGGATGTTCCCCCCACCTTCCTGTGGCACTGTGCGGACGACGGACTGGTTCCCGTGCAGAACAGCCTGCTGTTCCTGGAGGGGCTGAGCCTGGCAGGGGTATCCTACGAAGCTCACATTTACCCCAGCGGCGGTCACGGGCTTGCCCTGGCGGATCAGACCACTGCCATGGGCACCTGGCATCTGAACCCGGACTGTGCTGAATGGTTTGACCTGGCGGTCAGATGGATCAACCGGACACTGGGTACGCCCAGGCTGGCGGACGCATGAAAAAACGGACACTGGAATTCCAGTGTCCGTTTTTTGCAAGGGCTGTACCCGATTATCTTCTCACCCGGCTGCGGCGGTGGTGATCCTTTTTTTCCGTATACATCTGTTCATCCGCCAGAGCGATCCACTCATCCACCGTGGAATTGTAATCCGGCACGCCTACATGGAAGCCGCTGCTCATTTCGATCCGGTAGCATCTGCCGGAGGTGCGGTTGTATTCATTCAGCTTGCTTTGCAGGGTATGCACAATGGTAATGGGGTGCATGGACTCCTGGAATCTGCCTGCCATGACAAATTCATCTCCGCCGAACCGTGCCACCACGCAGGTGTCCGAGGAAAAGCCGTCCAGGAACCGGGCAAAGGCACGGATGGCGCTGTCCCCCTCCTGATGCCCGTAGGTATCGTTGATCTCCTTGAGTCCGTCCAGATCCAAGGAAATGGACATAAACTGTGCCCCTTCCTCTGCGCAGGCGGCAAAGAGCTTAATGGCATGGTTGTAAAAGCCCCGGCGGTTCATCAGCTCCGTCATGGGATCCCGCACAGTTGCACACTGCAGCTGGTCAATCATTTTTTGCAGTTGCACCCGGGTTCTGGCATTTTCCAGCACCACGCTGACGCTGCATACCAGATTGCTCAACAGGGACAGATCCATGACAATATCGGAGTATTCAACAGCGATATAGCCAATGATCCGATCCTGGAAGTGCATGGGTACAAAGAGAATGGCGCCGCAGCTTTCCACCTCGTAATCATAATTGGGCAGCAGATCCAGCCGGCTGAAATCATACGCCTGCTCCAGAATGTGATCCCGGCAGCACACCAAAGTGCGGATGGTGTTGGAGAAGCCCTTCACCGGATAGGGGCTGGCACCGGTCATGCCAAACAACTCCCGGTAGAAGTCATCACACACGCAGAACCAGCACTTTCCCGTCCAGAACTGCTGTGCCACTTCCCCCAGTCTGTCTACAACGCCCTGCGCCGTTTCCTCCGCCGTAATGGATTCCACAGAGCCGTTGACCCATTTCAGATAATGCTGCATCTGCTCCAGCTTCTGGTACAGTTCTTCCTTGACCTCACTGTTTACCGCACCGGAAAAGGATGCACAGCCGCAGGATTCCTGGAAGTGGGGAATACAACCCACATGCTCCTGTCCGGAGGACTCCTGCTGCCCTGCCAGTACCTGCGCCAGACGCTCCACTGCCAGTCTGCCTGCGGCATCCAGATCCGGCTGCGCCGTAGTGATGGAAGGACAGAAGTTCAGCGCCTTGCTGACCCCATCCAGCCCGGATACACATACATCCTGCGGCACCCGGAATCCAAGCTGCTCCAGTGCCCGGACTGCGCCGATCGCCATTTCATCGTTGGCGCATACGAACGCCTCCGGCATTTCCCCCTGCTCGCTGTAGTACCGGAGAACCGCCCGGTACGCAGGCTCATCCCAGAAGCTGCCGATCAATTCCCGGCTTGGCTCTACCGGAATGCCGCATTCCCGCAGCACCCGCTCATATGCCTCCCGGCGGATCCGGGAAACCGGATATTCCTCCTCCCCGCCCAGGTAGTTGATCTTAGTAAAGCCATGAGCCTCTACAAAATGGCGGGTCATCATTTCCACCGCATTGTCATAATTGATGGTGATGTTGCAGCAATCCTGCTCCGCTCCGTCCACGCACACTACAGGCAGACCCTCCTCCTGGGCACGGTGCTTCAGACCCTGCACCAGCTCCGGATCCTGCAGCGTGATATTAAACAGGATCAGTCCGTCAAACTGGGAGAAGTTCACCAGCTCATAAATGCTTCTGTCCCCTTCCCGGCTCTTCTTTCCGCTCCATTCGTCCGCAAAGGAATAAAACACATTCAGCTTAAAATCATGACTGTTACAGGCTTTGGTGATGCTTTTGAGCAGGGGCGTCTGATACTCGTTCCCCAATCCCCCGATGCATGCTGCGATACGTATACTGCGTTTTGACATACTACGAAACCTCCCGTACTCTTTGCAGATCTCCCGTCAGAACAGCACCACTGCATTGTCCCGTTCTGCGTACTTCCTTTTATTATAACATATATAAGCCGATTCGTCAATAAATAGACAGGCTCAAAAGAATATTGTTTTGTATATTGACGTACAATGCCGATTCCGGTATACTTACAATATAGGCAACCCTCACATGCCCTGTGGAATGCTGCCTGCCCTCTACAGAAAGGAAACAATATGAAAAAGATCAAATGGATCCCCCTGCTGCTGACCGCTCTGTGCAGTGCTTCTGCGGTTTCCTGCGGCAAAAACGACGCTTCCGGCAGTATGCGAGATATCTCCACCGCCCAGGTGGTCAAGGAAATGGGCGTGGGCTGGAATCTGGGGAACACCCTGGAGGCATGCGGCAGCTGGATTACCGGCTCCTCCGTGGAAAACTATGAAACCGCCTGGGGCAACCCGGTCACCACAAAGGAAATGATCGACGGCATTGCCGGTGCCGGATTCAAATCCGTCCGGATCCCGGTGGCGTGGAGCAATATGATGGCAGAGGATTACACCATCGACGCCTCCCTCATCTCCCGGGTCAAGGAGGTCATCGGCTATGTACTGGACAACGATATGTACGCCATTATCAACATCCACTGGGATGGTGGCTGGATCTCCAAGGCGGACGAAGACCATGACGGCACGCTGGAAAAATACAAAGCCGTATGGAAGCAGGTGACTGCGGAATTTTCCGACTACAGCGACAAGCTGATCTTTGAATCCCTCAACGAGGAGGGCGTTTATGAAAACACCTGGAACCGCTACAGCAATGTGGGAGACAAGGAAAAGGCTTTCGGCTTACTCAACGAGCTGAACCAGAACTTTGTGGATCTGGTGCGGGAATCCGGCGGCAACAATGCAAAACGGCATCTGCTGATCGCCGGCTATGCAACGGACGTGGATCTGACCTGTGACCCGGCGTTCAAGATGCCTGCGGATCCCCAGAACCGCTGCGCCGTCAGCGTGCATTACTACACCCCCTCCACCTTTGCCATTCTGACGGAGGATGCTGACTGGGGCAAGGCAAGAAGCACCTGGGGCAGTACCAAGGAGATCAATGAACTGAACGGATATATGGATAAGCTGAAGACCACCTTTGTGGACAAGGGCGTGCCGGTCATCATCGGGGAATTCGGTACCACGACCACCAATAAGGAGCCGGAAAGCGTCCGGCTGTACCTCCGCTCCGTGGCACAGGCAGCATGGGACCGGGGCATGTGCCCGATGCTTTGGGACAACGGAGAGCATTACGACCGCTCCACTTGCAAGTTCCGGGACGAGGAGCTGCTCCGGGGCTTACAGACGGTCATGCAGTCCCAGCGTGCCTAAACGATCACCCATAGAAATCAAACAGGCAGTATGCGTCAAGCATACTGCCTGTTTTTTATTTCAGTGCATCCAGCATCTTCTGTACGATCTGATGGGTGGCGATCTCACCGCTGACCCGGTTCTCGATCACCACGCAAAAGGCGATGGGGAAATCCGGATCGTCCACAAAGCCCACCAGCAGGGAATTTTCCTCCCTGCCCCCGTTCACCTGGGCAGTGCCGCTCTTGACGGCAATGTCATAGCCCTTGATCTTTCCGGCAGCGGCATAATGATTCTTACCGTTGTCCAGCATGATCTTCCGGGTCTCCTGGGCGGCAGCCACAGAAAACAACTGCCCCGTATACTCGGTGGAAGCGGTTTTCGTCACCTTGCCGGACACATTGGTCACGGTGTCGATCAGATGGGGTCTGGTGGACACCCCTGTCCCGTTTGCAACTGCACTCTGCCACATCATCAGCTGACAGGGACTCACCAGCGTCTCCCCCTGCCCCATGCAGCTCCACTGGGTATCAAAATCATGGATATCCTGCAAGGTAGTGGAGGCAGTCTCGCTGAGGATCCCGTCAATGCTGATGGTCTGCTTCTGATCTCCGTTCACCGCATAGCCCATGCTCCGGTACACGGAAATGATCCGATCCAGAGGCATGCCGGAACGCTCCAGCAGCTGAGCAAAGAAGGGATTGCAGCTGTTGGCAAAGCCCTGGAAGATATTCTGCTTGCCATGGCCGCTGGATTTATGACAGTTGATAGACTGCCGGTTGTCGTTCAGATAGCTGCCGGTGCAGGAATAGGACAGGGATTCCAGTTGCTCCGCCCCCAGGATCTCCGTTGCGGCGATCACTGTGGAAACCTTCTGGGTGGAGCCGGGCACTGTGCCGTAAAATGCCTTGCACAGCAGACTGCCCTCCGGAAAGTTGGCAATGTCCCCATAGCCCTTTGCCACATCCACACAGGGCTTGCTCACATTCACCAGCATCTCCCCGGTCTTATAATTATAGGCAATGGCAATGCCATCCTTTTTCCCAAAGGCACTGTAGGTGGCTTTGTTGGCTGCGTGATCCAGGGTAGTGTGAATGGCGGTTTTGCCAGTCTGCCGCATGCCGGTGGTAAAGCTGTAGTTGGTAAGAGACTCCAGATTCCGTGCCACCAGGGTATTGGTCATCTGTCCGCTGGTATCCCCGATCAGGCTGCCGATGTCGGCAAAATGTCCGCTTTCATAGCCCTCACAGCCGTTGATGCCGTCAAAGAGCACGTCTCCCTCCCGGTCATACACCATACCGTAGCAGGGCTTGCCGGACTGGGAAATGTAAAAGGATGCCTCCAGCTGGATCCGTACCACCAGTACGATCATCCCTGTCAGAAACAGCAGAAGCATCAGCGTGATAAGCCGTCTGCCGCGTAAGATACTTTTCATGCCGTCGCCTTTCTTTTCTTTTTCAATGCAGGCTTCTTTTTCTTGGGCACCTTCACCTCAGAATGGAACAGGGGGGACTGGGTTGCCTTCAGCAATCCCACCAGAAAGCCACTGGTGAGCATGGAGCTGCCTCCCTGGGAGATGAAGGGAATTGTGACCCCGGTAAAGGGGATCAGATTACAGGAACCGAAAATGTTCAGGGTCATCTGTACCACGAACACCGCTACCACTCCGTTGACGATGCAGGCGTGATAATAGGAACGGGGGGTATTGGTCAGACAGGTGCAGAGGATCAACAGAATGGTGAAGATGGAAAGCAGTGCCATCAGCAGTCCCCACTCCTCACAGATGGTGGAAAACACAATGTCCGTATTGGAGGCAGCTACCTTATGCAGGGTACCCTGACCAGGACCCTTGCCGAACCAGCCTCCCTCCGCAATGGCGATCAGCGCCTTGCACTGCTGATAACCGCTGCCGCTGGGATCCTTCCAGATGTCCGCATGCAGACGCTCCAGCACATAGGCTGGGGCGATCTTCACTGCCACTGCCGCCAGCACTGCACCGCCGGCACACAGCCCGGCAATGAGCTTTTTGGACAGCTTTGCCCGGGGATAGCAGATCCGGCAGATCATGCCGCAGCCTGCCACAGCCAGGAAGGTAGGCAGACTGCCCAGATCCCGGCACCACCACTGGAGCAGCACGATCAGCACCGTACAGCCGTACACATACCAGTTATCCCGGACGATCATGAAGCCCAGGGTCTTCTTTTTGTTCTGCTGGGCGGAGATGGAGGTGGCGCACAGCAGGACGAATACGGGCTTTAGAAATTCCGAGGGCTGGAGGGTGATGAACCCCAGGTCGATCCAGATGCCCCGGCTGCCGGTGAACAGCAGGATGGACAGCATCAGCACGCCAAATAACACATAATAAATGGGTTTGCGCCGCTCCGTGACCACAGCGTCCCGGGTCAGCAGATAGGCAATCTGGCAGAACACAAACGCTCCCACTGCCATCAGGTAATGCTTGAACGCAAAGCCCACGCCTCCGAAGCAGGACTGGAAGATCACGCTCATATTCAGCAGCAGCACCAGGGCGAAATCCGCCGTATAGGTAGCCTGCCGCATGAGCCGCAGTACGCAGAAGTAGATCAGATCCGTGCCCAGCACAATGGCTGCCAGCAATCCCACATCTGTCACAGCCTCGTAATTGCCCCGGAACAGAATGATCGCCAGCAGGGACATATGGGACAGCAGGATCAGCAGGATCAACCCGAAGTAGGATATTCCGTTTTTATACATCACGCACTCCTTTTCCGCAGGCACAGGGTGGTTGCCCCGATCCGGATCCGGTCATTTTCGTGGAGCCGCACAGAGGAGATCCGCTTGCCGTTTACATAAGTCCCCCCGGCGGAGTTCAGATCCGTGATCCGCCATACCCCGTCGCATACTGTCAGCAGTGCATGATACCGGGAGGCGGTGGCATCCTTCAACTGAATATCGGCAGCGCCGTGTCTGCCAATGAGGATCTCCTCCGCCCCCAGAGGGTACCGACGCTTGCTGTCCGCCAGCTCCATCCGGGCGCTGACCTTTTCCCAGACCCGTTCCGTCACACGGCGTTCCCGCCCGGTCATCAGCATCAGCACCAGGGCACATATATCTACGATCACCAGAGCCAGTGCGCATAGCAGCTCCCCACTCATGGGAAAATTCATCCATTCCTCCGGCACATCCGTCATTCCTTTCTTTGTCCGTATTTTTGCGGCAGCACCGCACGAAGCTTGTGCGGATTTGCCTGATATCTGTATCCCTCCCAGTATACTATATTCCCCGGCGGATGTCAACGCCCGGAGAACTGCAAAAAGCCGGGTATTACCCGGCTTCTGCGTGTTTATTGGTTTGTCAGCATGCGCCGCAGGATGCACAGGTCGGCACTGTCGATCACGCCGTCCCCGGTCAGCTCCGCAGCCTGCCAGTTGGTCAGGGTACCGGCACCCATGAGCCATTTTTGCAGCAGCACCACGTCTGCCACAGTGCATGCCCCGTCCTGATTCAGATCCCCTGCCACTGGCGTATCCCCGGTTTTGTATACCGCATCGTACATGGTCTGTGCCCAGAGCTGCCGCATGCCGTCATAGCCCTGCTCGCTGGGATGCACCCCATCGGCACTGAGCAGCTCCGGATGCTCCCGGAAATAGGCTTCAAAATCCGGGCCCTTTACCACATCCGGATAGTTCTCATAGATTTTGTCCACCATGGCGTTGTATGCCGCCAGATTGTCCCCTACCCCCGGCTCCGTGGCATAGGGGATCCTGGGCACCACCGGGATCTTGCCTGTCGCCAGCACCTGCTCCACCATGCTGGCAGTATTGGCATAATACTGCGCCGCACCGGTCTGGTTGCCCCAGGCATCGTTGGTGCCGTAAGCAATGCTCACATACTTCCCCGGAAACGCCTCCAGCCACCGCTCCATATTTGCAGCACCCTCCACGCTGCGAATGCCGCCGATGCCGCCGTTTTCCTGAATGGGGTAATAGGTGCTGTCGATCTGATGCACATACTCCGCAAAGCCGGTGCCGTAGCAGTTCATCATGCCGCAGGCGGTAATGGAATCCCCGTAGAAGATCCAGCTGTCGGATACACCCTCTGCTGTGGTATGCACATCCATGTTGATGGAGATATAGCCTCCCTCTTTGCCGTCACTACCGGTCACATGGAGCCGGATCCAGTTGCAGCCGGCCATATCCACCACATGCTGCCGGGAATGCAGGGTGTTCCCGGTTACAGTGGCTCGCACCTCCCAGCCCTCCTCCGGATAGGTACCGCCGGGAGCGCTGTTCACCTCAACGGTGTAATCCGAGGGCATGCCATTGGGACTGCCGTTGAGGATCGTGTAATCAAACTGCCCCGTAGCATTGTACCACACCAGCGTCACGCTTTTCCGCTGCGCCTCCGGTACGGCTGACAGGTCATAGGCAAGGTAATCCGGCGCTGTGGCATTCCAGAAGGAATAGTAGAACTTGTCGTTGCCGGATGCGGCTGCTCCTGTGCCGGCAGTGGAATATGCCGGCACCTCCCGGCTGATGACCGGGTTGGCAGTAACTGCTCCATAGGCGGTGAAATGCGCTGGGTAAGCCAGTACGCTGCTGCATACAAGCGCCGCTGACAAAACACCCAGCATGGTTCTCTTACGTCTGTGTTTCATGGTTCATCCTCCTTAAATGATTGTGGTCTTAAATTTAAGCTGTTCTTTTTACTAATGAAAGCATACCACAGATCCAGCCAAAAGTCAATGCCCGTGAATTGACTTCCCACCCGGGCTGTGCTATACTGAAAATAGCTTTGGGCAGACGCAAGCACTGCCCGTTACGGAGGGAACCATGACCCAGACACATACACAAATCGCCGTCATCGGCGGCGGCGCATCCGGCATGACCGCCGCATACACGGCTGCCCGGGCAGGGGCACAGGTCACCTTGCTGGAGCGGCTGCCCCGGGTGGGGAAAAAGCTGCTGCTCACCGGCAACGGCAGATGCAATCTCGGCAACATCCACCGGGAGCTGAACCACTATCACGGCTCCCTGCCCCAGGCAACGCAGATCCTTGCCCAAACCGATCCGGAAGCCTTTTTCCGCAGGCTTGGGGTCTGCTGCCGGACGGATCCGGAGGGGCGCATATACCCTATGAGCAACACTGCCGCATCGGTACTGGACGGACTGCGCTTTGCCTGCGACGATCAGGGGGTGCAGACCTGCTGTGATGCCCAGGTGACCGGCATGCGCCGGGACAAGGGCGGATTTCTTCTCACCACGCCCCAGGGGGGTCTGCATGCAGAACGGGTGATCTTTTCCGCCGGGGGCTATGCTGCCCCCAACTGCGGCACGGACGGCACCGCCATGGCACTGCTCCGGGGACTGGGGCATCCGGTACATACACCCCAGCCGGCTCTGTGTCCCATCCGGACGGATCCGGCAGCAGTCAAGGCTTTAAAGGGCATTCGGGTGCATGCAGCAGTCAGTGCCATACTGGGCAGCAAATGCCTGCGGCAGGAAACCGGCGAATTGCAGTTTGCGGACGGCACCCTATCCGGCATCTGCGTCTTTCAGCTGTCCGGGCTTGCCGCCCAATACGGCTGCAAATTGACCGTTTCCGTGGATCTGCTGCCGGAATGGAGCCGGGAGAAGGCATATCGCATGCTGTCTGAACTCCACACACAGCGCAGAAAACTGCCCCTGGAGGAACTTCTCACGGGCATGCTGCCCAAGCGGCTGGGACAGGTTCTCCTGCGGCGGATCACGGATGCTCCTCTGACGGAGCCTGCCTCCCGTCTGTCCCCTGGGCAATTGCAGCAAACCGCACAGCTACTGAAGGCCCTGCCCTTCCCCGTCACCGGCACCGCCCCCTGGCAGACTGCCCAGGTCACCATGGGGGGCATTCCGGGCAGTGCTCTGACGGACACCCTGGAATCCCGGATCTGCCCCGGTTTGTACATCACCGGAGAAGCAACGGATCTGTACGGAGACTGCGGCGGCTACAATCTCATGTGGGCGTGGGCATCCGGCATCTGCGCCGGGAAAGCCGCTGCCGGATCTCTGCACAGAAAGGAGTGCAACCCATGATTCTGATACGCAGCGTAACCCTGCCCCTGTCCTACACCCAGAAAACCCTGACGGATCTGGCGGCACAGCGACTGCATACGGACAGAAGGCAGCTCCAGAGCGTCACCCTGTTCCGCCGGTCAGTGGATGCCCGGAAAAAGCAGTCAGTTCATTTCACCGCCTCCCTGTTGGTCAACGCCCATCAGGAGGCCGCTCTGCTGGCAGCATGCAAAACCGACAAGGACGTGCTGCCCTATACTCCCTACCAGTACCATGTTCCGGCAAACCCCGGCAAGGTGCAGTCCCCGGTGGTCATCGGCAGCGGTCCGGCAGGTCTCTTTGCCGCCTATGTGCTGGCGCTTGCCGGCACCAGACCCATCCTGCTGGAACGGGGCTATGATGTGGACACCCGGACTGCGGCTGTACGCCGATTCTGGGAGACTGGCGTTCTGGATCCGGACTGCAATGTCCAGTTTGGAGAAGGAGGCGCAGGCACCTTTTCTGACGGAAAGCTGAACACCGGTACCAAGGATCCCCGGATCCGGTTCGTGCTGGAAACCTTTGCGGCATGCGGTGCCCCCGGCGAGATCCTCTGGCAAGCCAAGCCCCACATCGGCACGGATCGGCTTGCTCCCACGGTGCGGAATCTCCGACAGCGGATCTTAGGACTGGGCGGAACGGTACATTTCGGCGCATGCGTCACCGGTCTGGAGCAAAAGAATGGAAGGCTAAGGGCAATCCGGTATATCCAGGGAGGGGAAACCGTGCTCCTGCCGACGGAGCATGCCATTCTCGCCATCGGTCACAGTGCCCGGGACACCTTTTCCATGCTCTGGAGCATGGGGATCCCCATGACGCAGAAAAGCTTTGCAGTGGGCATGCGGATCGAGCATCTGCAAAGCCGGATGAACCAGACACTGTACGGAAAATTCGCCCACCATCCCGCTCTGGGGGCGGCGGATTACAAGCTGGTGACCCACCTGCCGGAGGGACGCAGTGTGTACACCTTCTGCATGTGTCCCGGGGGACAGGTGGTGGCCGCCGCCTCCGAGCCGGAACATGTGGTGACCAACGGCATGAGCTGCTTTGCCCGGGACGGGAAGAACGCCAACAGCGCCCTGCTGGTGGGGGTGCAGCCGGAGGATTTCGGCAGTGATCATCCCCTTGCCGGGGTGGAATTCCAGCGCCGGATCGAACATCAGGCATACCTGGTGGCAGGCAGAACCTACATGGCGCCTGCCATTACCGTGGGGGATTTTCTGCTGAACCGGACGCCAAAGGCATACGGGGCGGTACAGCCCACCTACGCACCAGGCACGGTGCTGCTGCCTCCGGAGGCATATCTGCCCCCGTTCGTCTGCCGCTCCCTGCGGCTGGCACTGCCCCGGCTGGGACGGCTGCTGCCGGGCTTCGATGATCCGGAAGCACTGCTCACCGGGCCGGAGACCCGAAGCTCCTCCCCTGTCCGGATCCTCCGACAGGAAAACCTTCAATCCGCCGGACTTGCCGGGCTGTATCCCTGCGGCGAGGGGGCAGGCTATGCCGGGGGCATCACCTCCGCAGCCGTGGACGGGATCCGCTGTGCAGAAGCGATACTGGGCAGCATGGCATAGCGTGCGTCAGAATTTGCTCAAAACGTCAAGCGCATGCCGGACAGATCTGGTATACTAAAGATACGATACCGGTATCCATTCATCAACAGGGGATGATCGCTTGAAGAACTTTGAAGTGCTGACCGAAGCCCTTGCATACATCGAACAGAACCTGGAGGAGGAATTCACCCAGCAGGATGTGGCAAACGCCTGCTATGTGTCCCTGTCCGGGCTGCAAAAGCTGTTTCGCTATGCGGTGCATTTCAGCGTGGGGGAATATATCAGCAAACGGCGTCTGACCCATGCGGCAAGACTGCTGTGCAGTACGGAACGCAGCGTCACGGAGATCGCTTTGCAGTTTCAGTACCATTCCCCAGAGGTATTTGCCCGGGCATTTTCAAGGCTCTGGGGCGTGAACCCCTCCGTATTCCGGAGCAGCCGGCGATTTACTGATTTGTATCCTCGCCTGCTCCTCAACCAGACTGGAGGTACTGATATGCCAAACCAACGTTTTGATATTTCTGAATTGTACGATTTTCTCGGAAGCCGCCGGGATTGTTACATCATCTGCTTTGACACGGTGCGGCTGATGGAAACCAATGACACATACGGCAGAGAAGCAGGGGATCTGCTGATCCGCACCTCCCTGGAACGGATCGAGCAGGAACAGGGAGAAAACATGCTGCTGGTGCGTGTGGGGGGCGATGAATATGCTCTGGTCACAGATATCCGGCAGCCGCAGGAGGCAGAGCAGTTAATGCAGCGTGTGCTTGCCCACAACGGAGAACCGGTACACTTCCGCCAGGGGCTGGAGCTGCCTTTGAGCCTCCGGGGCGGTCTGACCAAATTTGAAGGCGGCTGCATGAAATACAGCGAGCTGTTTGACCAGATCGAGCATACCATCAATCAGTCCCGCAGATAACCGGGCAAAATGCCGACAGAATATCGGAGCCGATCCGGACGGCAAAGGCGCTCAGGCAGTTGTAAGCGTATAAACACAAAACCCGAAAGCACGATGCTTTCGGGTTTTTCTTATGGCAACACGCACGAAGCATGTGCAGTGTTTCCTTATACTTCCTTCTGATTCAGAGTACCGTTACTCAATGCCTTTAAATAAGCATTGATGAATCCGTCCAGATCCCCATCCATCACGGCAGAAATATTGCCGTTTTCAAAGCCGGTACGGTGATCCTTCGCCAGGGTGTAGGGCATGAACACATAGGAGCGGATCTGGGCGCCCCATGCAATTTCCTTCTGCACGCCCTTAATGTCCGAAATCTTCTCCAGGTGCTCCCGTTCCTTGATTTCCACCAGCTTGGAGCGGAGCATTTTCATAGCAAAATCCCGGTTCTGAAACTGGCTTCGCTGTGTCTGACAGGAAACCACAATGCCCGTGGGAATGTGGGTCAGACGCACTGCGGAGCTGGTTTTGTTGATGTGCTGACCGCCGGCGCCGCTGGAACGGAATACGTCCATCTTCACATCCTCCAGTCGGATGTCCACTTCCATGCTGTCGTCAATTTCCGGCATAACCTCCAGTGCCGCAAAGGAGGTATGCCGTCTGCCGGATGCGTCAAAGGGGGAAACCCGCACCAGACGATGCACCCCTGCCTCCGACTTCAAGAAGCCATAAGCGTTCTGTCCTTCCACCAGCATGGAAGCGCTTTTCAGTCCAGCCTCGTCCCCGTCCAGATAATCCAGCAGGCTGACCTTGAAGTCATGCCGCTCCGCCCAGCGGTTGTACATCCGGTACAGCATCTGCGCCCAGTCCTGCGCCTCCGTGCCACCGGCGCCTGCATGGAACGTAAGGATCGCATTGGAGCCGTCATATTCCCCGGTCAGCAGGGTGGACAGCTTCTCCGCCTCCAACTCCTCCTTGAAGGACTCCACATCCTGCAGGATCTCCTCGTTGGAGCTGTCGTCATCCTCCTCCATGCAAAGATCGATCAGCGCAATGGTATCCTCCAGCTTCTGATTTAAGTGGCGGAATTTGTCCACCGTATTCTCCAGCTTGCGGATCTTCTGCATTACCTTCTGGGACTTTTCCGCATCATCCCAGAATCCATCGTATGTGACCTGAATCCGCAGATCATCCAGCTCGGACTGGGCGCGGGCAACTTGAAGTACATCTCCAAGCTCCTTCAGCTGGGGGCGATATCCAACAAGCTCTACTCGTAACTCATCCAGTAAAACCATATAAAACCATCCTTTTTCTCAATTGAAACTACTCAAAGCAATTCACTTTATATTATACTACAAATTCATTGAAACTGCAAATCTTTTCTTGAATTTTTTCGAAACTGTGGTATAATAGATACAAGTATTTCTGAACCCATCAGAATACATCGTACACAGCACGTTTTAGAAAGGAGAGCATCGGGCAGAGCCCGGTGAGAGTAAATGGATTATACCAACAAATTATGTTCAAAATGCGGAAAGCCCTTCCGACCGGAGGATGACGTGGTGGTATGCCCGGAGTGCGGCTCCCCCTACCACCGTGCATGCTGGGAGGAGGCTGGCGGATGCATCAATACCGCTTTGCATCAGTCCGGTGGCAGCTGGCAGGCTCAACAGGACGCTCAAAACCAGCAGCGCAAGGAATGCCCCCGCTGCCACTATCAGAACCTTCCGGACGCAGCCTTCTGTTCCGGCTGCGGCATGCCGCTCCAACCAACCGGCACACCGGAATCCGGCGAACCCCAGGTGGAAATGGCTGGGGTACGCATCGATCCGGATCAACCCCTGCTGGGCTTGAACCCGGAGGAGGATCTGGGCGGTGTCACCGTAGCGGAGATGGGGGATTTCGTAGGTTCCAACCAGCTGTACTATCTTTCCCTGTTCACCGCCATGAAGCGAACCGGCAAGAAAATTTCCTTTAACGCCATGGCGCTGCTTTTCCCCCATATTTTCTTTGTGAACCGAAAAATGTGGCTGTGGACGCTGCTCTCCCTGATGGTGCAGTTTGTTCTGGGAATCCCTTCCGCACTGCTGCTGATGGGACAAATGGAGGGGTTCTCCCTGATCGCAAACCTGTTCCACACCAATACAACGCTCTTTCAGCTGCTGGTAAGCGGCTGTTCCCTGCTGGATCTGGCATTCTCGGTGTTCATGTGCCTGTATGCCAATTACCTGTACCGACAGCATGCCATCCGAAAAATCACACGACTCCGTGCCCGGAATTATCCCCTGCCCCAGTATCGGGAAGCCATAAAGCGTGCAGGCGGCACATGTCTGCCCCTGGCGATCGCCTTTGTACTGATCTGGATCATCATGCAGTTTTACAGCACTGGTATGATGTAAGGCTCCCATAAATCAAAAAGCGCAGAAGATATCTTCTGCGCTTTCTGTTTGCCCGGATACAAAAAGGGAAGGCGTTATGCCTTCCCTTCTTATTATTTTAATTAGCCATTGATCTTGGTAACAACGCCGGAACCTACGGTTCTGCCGCCCTCACGGATAGCGAAACGCAGACCTTCCTCGATAGCAATCGGGGTAATCAGCTCAACGTCCATCTCAACGTTGTCGCCAGGTGTGCACATCTCAACGCCCTCGGGCAGGGAGATGATACCGGTAACGTCAGTTGTTCTGAAGTAGAACTGGGGTCTGTAGTTGTTGAAGAACGGTGTATGACGGCCGCCCTCTTCCTTCTTCAGGATATAAACCTGGCCCTTGAACTTGGTGTGGGGATGAATGGAGCCGGGCTTGCAGAGAACCTGACCTCTTTCAACCTGGTCTCTTGTGATACCACGGAGCAGAGCACCGATGTTGTCGCCAGCCTCAGCGTAGTCCAGGGTCTTACGGAACATCTC
>NC_021039.1:1323487-1347840 GCF_000210095.1 Ruminococcus champanellensis 18P13 = JCM 17042 | reverse complement strand
AATACCGGTAACAACGGTGCTGAGCTTCTCGTCAGACAGACCAACGATTTCAACAGTCTCGTTCAGGTTCAGCTTTCCTCTTTCTACTCTACCGGTTACAACGGTACCACGACCGGAAATGGTCATAGTATCCTCGATCGGCATCAGGAAAGGCTTAGCATCGTCACGCTCCGGGCTGGGAATGTATTCGTCTACAGCATCCATCAGATCCAGGATCGGCTTGTAAGCAGGATCGCTCAGATCATCGGGAGCTTCCAGTGCAGCCAGAGCAGAACCGATGATGATCGGAGTGTCATCGCCGGGGAAGTCGTAGGAAGACAGCAGATCTCTGATGTCCATCTCAACCAGCTCCAGCAGCTCAGGATCGTCAACCTGGTCAGCCTTGTTCATGAATACAACGATTGCCGGAACGCCTACCTGACGAGCCAGCAGGATGTGCTCACGGGTCTGAGCCATCGGGCCGTCGGAAGCTGCAACTACGAGGATCGCACCATCCATCTGTGCTGCGCCGGTGATCATGTTCTTAACATAGTCAGCGTGACCGGGGCAGTCAACGTGTGCGTAGTGACGCTTGTCAGTCTCGTACTCAACGTGAGCGGTATTGATTGTAATACCACGCTCTCTCTCCTCAGGAGCCTTATCGATCATATCGTAAGCCTCATACTGAGCCTGACCCTTCAGTGCCAGGGTCTTGGTGATTGCAGCGGTAAGTGTGGTCTTACCATGGTCAACGTGACCGATTGTGCCGATGTTAACATGGGGCTTGGTTCTTTCAAATTTAGCCTTTGCCATTGGAATTTCCTCCTCGTTTCTAGTATTGGTTTGTGCAAATCTGATAACTCTATTTTATCAGATATTACAGGTAAATGCAAGTGATTTCGGAAATTTTATTCCTTATCCTTGTTGCGCTCGTGCATGATCTTCTCCGCAATGGACTTCGGAACTTCCAGATAGCTGTGGGGTTCCATAGAGTACTGCCCACGACCCTGTGTCTTGGAACGCAGGTCATTGGAGTAGCCGAACATTTCGGACAGCGGAACGAGTGCATTGATCTGCTGTGCGCCGGGTCTTGCTTCCATGCCGAGGATCTGACCACGGCGGGAGTTCAGGTCACCGATTACATCGCCCATGTATTCCTCAGGCACGATTACAACGACCTTCATGATCGGTTCCATCAGAACCGGGTTTGCCTTACGCATAGCCTCCTTGAACGCCATAGAACCAGCGATCTTAAATGCCATTTCAGAGGAGTCAACTTCGTGGTAAGAACCGTCATACAGACGAACCTTTACGTCAACTACCTGATAGCCTGCCAGAACACCGGACTGCATAGCGCCCCGGATACCCTGATCGACAGCCGGAATGTATTCCTTCGGAATTGCACCGCCGACAACGTCATTGATGAACTCATAACCCTTACCGGGCTCGTTGGGCTCGATCTGGATCTTAACGTGACCGTACTGACCCTTACCGCCGGACTGTCTTGCATACTTGTGATCCACGTCAGCCTTGCCCTTGATTGCTTCCTTGTAGGAAACCTGGGGCGCACCAACGTTTGCCTCTACCTTGAATTCACGGAACAGTCTGTCCACAATGATCTCCAGGTGGAGCTCACCCATGCCAGCAATGATAGTCTGACCGGTTTCCTCGTCCGTCCAGGTTCTGAAGGTAGGATCTTCTTCTGCCAGCTTGGACAGCGCAATACCCATCTTCTCCTGACCAGCCTTGGTCTTGGGCTCGATCGCCAGATTGATAACCGGATCCGGGAATTCCATGGACTCCAGGATTACCGGGTGCTTTTCGTCACACAGGGTATCACCTGTGGTGGTATTCTTCAGACCAACTGCAGCAGCGATATCCCCTGCGTAAACAGTTTCGATATCCTTTCTGTGGTTGGAGTGCATCTGCAGAATACGACCCAGTCTCTCCCGGTTGTCCTTGGTAGCGTTCAGTACGGTTGTACCTGCATCAACGGTACCAGAGTATACACGGAAGAAACAGAGCTTACCAACGAAGGGATCCGTTGCAATCTTGAATGCAAGCGCTGCAAAGGGCTCATCGTCGGAAGAAGGTCTTTCAACCTCTTCACCAGTCTCCGGATTTACGCCCTTGATCGGGGGCACATCCAGCGGAGACGGCATATAGTCAACAATTGCATCCAGAAGCTTCTGAACGCCCTTGTTCTTGTAGGAAGTACCGCACACAACCGGAACAAATGTGTTTGCCAGTGTGCCTTCACGGATGCATCTCTTGATCTCGTCAATGCTCAGCTCTTCGCCGCTCAGATACTTCTCAAGCAGATCATCATCCTGCTCAGCAGCACTCTCGATCATTGCATCGTGGTATTCCTGTGCCTTGTCCATCATGTCAGCAGGAATGTCCTCTACTCTGATGTCCTTTCCAAGGTCATCGTAGTACACATATGCCTTCATCTCAACAAGGTCGATCAGTCCCTTAAAGTCGGATTCAGCGCCGATGGGCAACTGAATCGGAACAGCGTTGCAGTGCAGTCTGGTCTTCATCATGTCAACTACGTTGTAGAAGTTGGCACCCATGATGTCCATCTTGTTTACATACGCCATTCTCGGAACGTGATACTTATCAGCCTGACGCCAAACGGTTTCAGACTGAGGCTCAACACCGCCCTTTGCACAGAAAACTGTTACAGAGCCGTCGAGCACTCTCAAGGAACGCTCAACCTCTACGGTAAAGTCTACGTGGCCGGGGGTATCGATGATATTGATTCTGTGGCCTGCCCAGTGAGCGGTGGTTGCAGCGGAGGTAATGGTGATACCTCTCTCCTGCTCCTGCTCCATCCAGTCCATTGTCGCAGCACCCTCGTGCACCTCGCCGATCTTGTGCGTAATACCTGTGTAGAACAGGATACGCTCGGTGGTGGTAGTCTTGCCTGCGTCAATGTGAGCCATTATACCAATATTTCGGGTCTGTTCCAAAGAACAATCTCTAGGCATAATTCTCCTCCTAATCTTAGCACATAAGACCCATTACCAACGGTAATGTGCAAATGCCTTATTAGCCTCTGCCATCTTATGCGTATCGTCACGCTTCTTGCAAGCACCGCCGGTGCCGTTGAGTGCGTCCATGATCTCGCCTGCCAGCTTTTCCTTCATGGTCTTTTCGTTTCTCAGTCTGGCATACTTGGTCATCCATCTCAGACCCAGTGTCTGACGACGCTCCGGGCGAACCTCCATCGGAACCTGATAGGTTGCACCGCCCATTCTGCGTGCCTTTACTTCCAGAACCGGCATGATATTCTCCATTGCCTGTTCAAAAGCTTCCAGTGCGTCCTTGCCTGTTTTTTCAGCGACGATGTCAAATGCCTCGTAAACGATCTTCTGCGCAACACCCTTCTTGCCGTCCAGCATGATGTTGTTGATCAAGCGGGTGACAAGCTTGGAGTTGTATACAGGATCCTGCAGTACATCTCGCTTTGCGATATTACCTCTTCTTGGCATTTCGCTTCCCTCCTTCACATAGATTCATGAATTCATAGGTACTCGTTCACACATTGCATGTGTTGACCGTCAAGACCAATGCAGAGGTATATCTGCCCCAAGGGCTTCTATATCATCTCCACATTATATCCTGTGGTTGGTTGAATCCTACTTCTTAGCTGCCTTCGGCTGCTTTGCGCCGTACTTGGAACGAGCCTGTGCTCTGTTTGCAACGCCCTGTGCATCCAATGTACCGCGGATGATGTGGTAACGCACACCGGGGAGATCCTTTACACGTCCGCCACGGATCAGAACCACGCTGTGTTCCTGCAGGTTATGACCGATACCCGGAATGTAAGCAGTTACTTCGTAGCCATTTGTCAGACGTACTCTGGCGATCTTTCTCATAGCAGAGTTCGGCTTCTTCGGTGTGGAAGTTCTGACAGCAGTGCAAACACCACGCTTCTGCGGGGAGCTCTGGTTGATGGCGGTCTTCTTCTTCGCATTGTAGCCCTTCTGGAGAGCCGGAGCGGTAGACTTCACCTCCGCAACTGTTCTGCCCTTACGTACCAGCTGATTAAAGGTTGGCATAGTTTTCCTCCTTTTCTTCTATATTTATGCCTGCAACATTAGAGTGCCGCATACTAGATTATTATATACCTCCATTTCCGGTTTGTCAAGCCTCTTGTAGAAAATTTCCCGCTGATCCGGTCATTTTTCTGTAGTTTTCTGTGCTTTTCGCCGCATCAGCAGCATCACCAGTGCGATTCCGGCGCCCCCAGCCAGCACAATGCCGCCGAACAGGAGCCGTTTTGTACCCATGGACATGGAATGAACTTCTGCATCGGATTCCTCCGCCCCCATGGGCGCAGCCAAGGAAATTCCTTCTTTTTCCGCATAGGCTTTTGCAGCAGGGCTTTCCGTGCTGATCCGGAACTGCTCCTCCAGAGCAAAGCCCTCCTCCCCGGATACATAGGTATAGCCCATACACCGGCTGCCAAGGCTCGTGACCGAATCCGGCACTGCCAGATACAGCAGCTTGTCACAGGAGGCAAAGGCGTAGTCCCCGATCTCCTCCAATCCCTGGGGCAGAATCACACTGGTCAGACTGCCGCAGTGATAAAAGCCCATGGTGCCGATCTTCCGCACCTCCTGGGGCAGGGTGATACTCCGGAGGTTCTCACATCCGTAAAAGGCGGCACGGCGAATCTCCTGCACCCCATCCGGCAGAATCACCGATGTAACCGCTGTTTGCTCAAAAGCGGATTCCCCGATGACCGTCACCCCTTCCGGCACCTGCGCCTGGGTACCGCTGCCCTTGAAACGATACAGGGTACTGCCGATGACCACGCAGCCATCCGGCTGCTTCTGAAACCAAAGGGTATTCCGCAAAGCGTCTGCACTAATGATCATGTTGCTCTGCTCCGGAAAGGCAATCTCCTTTAACGCCGTACAGTTGTCGAACGCCCCCTCCCGGATGTACATTACAGAATCCGGAATGGTCACCGATTCCAGCACCGTGCAGTTGGCAAAGGCGGAATCCCCTATGCTGTGCACTGTATCCGGGATCTCGTAGGCTGTTCCCTCCCCCCGGTATGCCAGCAGGATCCCGTCTCCCACGATCAGCACGTCCTGGCTCCGATCCTCCAGCCAGGGGGTTCCGCTGAAGGCGGCGGTTTCGATCTCCGTCACCGTGTCCGGAATCTCCACCTGCTTCAGCAGGACGCAGTCTTCAAAGGCAGAAGCGCCGATGGTTTCCAATCCCTTTGGCAGAGTCGCTTCTGTCAGATAGCCGCAATCCCGGAAGCAGCTGTCTCCGATATAAGTCACCCCTGCCGGCAGAGTCACGGTTTCCGCATAGCACTCGGCAAAGGCACCTGCGGCAAGCTCCGTCACCGGGGCGCCCCCAAGCGTATCCGGGATGGTCAGCACCGTGTCCGCTTCATTCCAGCTATAATGGAGAATGGACGCTTTTCCATCCTGGAGCTCATAGGTATATCTGCCGCTGTCATCGGTTTCCGCCCGGCATACAGCACCCATACAGACTGCTGCCGCCATGCCTGCCGCCAGACCCACGATCCATCCGATCCGCTTCATAGGCTCCTCCAAAAAAATCCCCGGAACGCCGCCGCTTGTTGCAGCATTCTGCGCTCCGGGGAGTGATGATGATACGAACTGCTTACAGCATGGTAGCAGAATTGCTTGCCGCTGCTGCATGCTCCAGATAGCCCTCGTTCTTGACTACCTGTACCTTGTTGTAAATATCCATACCGGTGCCGGCAGGTACCAGCTTACCGATGATAACATTTTCCTTCAGACCCAGCAGGTGATCGCTCTTGCCCCGGATTGCTGCATCTGTCAGTGCCTTTGTGGTTTCCTGGAAGGAAGCGGCGGACAGGAAGCTCTCCGAGCTGGAGGATGCCTTGGTAATACCCTGGAGCACCGGAGTGGTGGTAATCAGAGACAGGGTCTCCTCGCCATTGTTGATCCGCTCCTGCAGCTCCTCGTTGATCTGTGCAACCTCCTTGGAGTCTACCAGTGCACCGGGAAGCAGATAGCTGCTGCCGGAATCCTCAACCTTGATCTTCCGGAGCATCTGCCGCACGATTACTTCAATGTGCTTATCGTTGATATCAACACCCTGGAGCCGGTATACCTTCTGTACCTCGTCGATGATGTAGTTCTGCACTGCCTGAGGACCCAGAATATTCAGAATATCGGTGGGGTAGATATTGCCCTCTGTGAGCTTCTCGCCCTTTTCGATATCCTGACCCGGACGAACACGGATCTTGAAGTTGTAGGGGATCATATAGGTTTCGCTTTCGCCGGTTTCCAGATTGGTCAGAACCACGTTCCGGGTCTTGTTGACCTCCTCGATCTGTACACGGCCGCTCATTCTTGCAATGATGGCTGCATTCTTGGGACGTCTGCCCTCGAACAATTCCTCGACACGGGGAAGACCCTGTGTGATATCCTCCGCAGAAGCGATACCGCCCGTATGGAAGGTACGCATGGTCAGCTGGGTACCGGGCTCACCGATGGACTGTGCAGCGATGATACCAACCGCTTCACCCACATTGACCAGGTTGCCGTTTGCCAGGTTTGCGCCGTAGCACTTTGCGCATACACCCTGCTTTGCCTTGCAGCGCAGCACGGAACGGATCTTGATGGTCTCCACGCCGGATTCCACAACACGCTTTGCATCGGCGGAATTCATCAGCTTGTTCTTGGAAACGATCAGCTCGCCCTTGTCGTCCCGCAGATCCTCTACCAGGTATCTGCCCACCAGACGTTCTGCCAGCGGCTCGATCATTTCGTTTCCGTTGCGGATCTCATAAACCTCAATACCGTCATCAGCGTGGCAGTCATGCTCCCGGATGATCACATCCTGGGAAACGTCTACCAGACGACGGGTCAGATAACCGGAGTCCGCAGTACGCAGTGCGGTATCCGCCAGACCCTTCCGGGCACCTCGGGAGGAAATGAAGTATTCCAGAATGTTCAGACCTTCCCGGTAGTTGGCTCTGATCGGCATCTCGATGGTAGCACCGGAGGTGTTGGCGATCAGACCACGCATGCCCGCTAGCTGACGGATCTGGTTGATACTACCACGGGCACCGGAGTCCGCCATCATGAAGATGGGGTTGTACTGATCCAGATTCTTCTTCAGCGCAGTGGTTACATCGTCCGTTGCCTGGTTCCAGATCTGAATGAACTGCTTGGACTTTTCCTGCTGGGAGATATAGCCATATTCATACTCTGTGGTGATCTGCTCGATCTTCTTATCCGCTTCCGCCAAAATCTCCTTCTTCTGGGGCGGGATCTCCGCATCGCAGACTGCTACAGTGATGGCAGCCTTGGTGGAGAACTTAAAGCCCAGCGCCTTGATCTTATCCAGCACTTCGGAGGTGGTGGTGGTACCGTGGATCCGGATGCAGCGCTCGATGATATCAGAAAGCTGCTTCTTGCCAACCAGGAAGGAAATTTCCAGGTCAAACTGCTTGTCGGAATTGGTTCTGTCCACATAGCCCAGATTCTGGGGAATGTTTTCGTTGAAGATCAGCCGGCCAACGGTGCAGTCGATGATCTTGGATACCTTCCGCTCCCCGATGTCCTTGGTGACACGCACCTTGATGGCAGCATGCAAGGATACGTCATGCTCGTAGTACGCCATCAGCGCCTCGTCCTGGTCACGGAACACCTTGCCCTCGCCGGGCTCGCCCTGCTTGAGCATGGTCAGATAGTAGGAGCCAAGCACCATATCCTGGGTGGGCACTGCCACCGGGCATCCATCGGAGGGCTTCAGCAGGTTGTTTGCCGCCAGCATCAGGAACCGGGCTTCCGCCTGTGCCTCAGCGGACAGGGGCAGATGCACCGCCATCTGGTCTCCGTCGAAGTCTGCGTTGTATGCGGTACATACCAGAGGATGCAGCTTCAACGCACGACCCTCTACCAGCACCGGCTCAAACGCCTGGATCCCCAGTCTGTGCAGGGTAGGCGCACGGTTCAGCAGTACCGGGTGATCCTTGATGACATTTTCCAAAGCGTCCCATACCTCAGTGGAGGCACGATCCACCATTTTTCTTGCGCTCTTGATATTTGCAATGACTTTGGTGTCCACCAGGCGCTTCAGCACGAAGGGCTTGAACAGCTCCAGCGCCATTTCCTTGGGCAGACCGCACTGATACATCTTCAGCTCCGGGCCAACCACGATTACGGAACGGCCGGAGTAGTCAACACGCTTACCCAGCAGGTTCTGACGGAACCGTCCCTGCTTACCCTTCAGCATATCGGACAGGGATTTGAGGGCACGGTTGTTGGGGCCGGTGACCGGTCTGCCGTGACGGCCGTTGTCGATGAGGGCGTCCACCGCTTCCTGGAGCATCCGCTTTTCGTTCCGGATGATGATGTCCGGCGCTTCCAGGGTCAGCATTCGCTTCAGACGGTTATTCCGGTTGATGACCCGGCGATACAGGTCATTCAGATCGGAGGTAGCATATCTGCCGCCGTCCAGCATAACCATCGGACGCAGCTCCGGCGGGATCACCGGCACAACGGTCATAACCATCCACTCAGGCTTGTTGCCGGACAGCCGGAATGCCTCGATGATCTCCAGCCGCTTCAACAGCTTGATCTTCTTCTGTCCTGCGGGCAGTCCCTGCAGTTCTTCCTTCAGCTCATCGGAGGCAACCTCCAGGTTATTCCGCCACTCGGCGTCCACATCCTGGCAGAAGGCACACTCCTTGCAGTTGTGTGCAAATTCACAATTCTTGCAAGCTTCCCGCTGGGTTTTATCCAACGTCAGCTTGCCGCTCATCACCAGCTTGTTCTTCATTACATCGTAACGAGCCGGATCAAATTCCTGCAGCAGCTTGTAGATGGCTTCTGCGCCCATTTCAGCCTTGAAGTCGTCACCGTATTTTTCCTGATAGGACAGGTACTCCTTTTCGCTGAGGAGCTGCTTCTTTACCAGATCTGTCCCGCCGGGATCCAGCACGATGTACTTGGTAAAGTAGAGGACTTCCTCCAGACGCTTCTGGGAAACCTCCAGTACCTGGCCGATTCTGGAGGGGGTACCCTTGAAGTACCAGATGTGGGACACGGGAGCCGCCAGCTCAATGTGACCCATACGCTCACGACGCACCTTGGCACGGGTTACCTCAACGCCGCACCGGTCGCAGACCTTGCCCTTGAAGCGGATCTTCTTGAACTTACCGCAGTGGCACTCCCAGTCCTTGGTGGGTCCAAAGATCCGTTCGCAGAACAGACCGTCCCGCTCCGGCTTCTGGGTTCTGTAGTTGATGGTTTCCGGACGCTCCACAGCACCGTAGGACCAGTTGCGGATCTGCTCCGGGGATGCCAGGCCGATTTTAATGGAGTCAAAAGTTGAAAATTCCAAATCAGTACCTCCTAAAATTCTCGTAAGAGGTAGCGTGCTGTCACGCTACTGTATCGCATCGCAGGCAGGGCGTCATGCCCCGCCGCCGCTTGTTCAGATATCCTCATCGCCGGAAAGGTCAAAGTTGAACACATCTTCGCTCTCTCCATCCTCCGGCAAGGTCAGGTCATCCTCGTCTTCCTCTTCGCCGTCCATGCTGAAGCCGGCATCGCCCATATCATCATTGCCGTAGTAGCTGCCGTCTGCGGTTTCTTCATCCGCAAAGGACACCGGCTGGGGAATGATGTCGTCATCATCGTCAAAGTTCTGCTTCAGATCGATCTCTTCCTGGTTCTCATCCAGAACTCTTACATCCAGACCCAGGGACTGGAGCTCCTTGATCAATACCTTGAAGGACTCCGGAATGCCCGGCTTCGGTACGTTCTGTCCCTTTACGATGGCCTCGTAGGTATTGACACGTCCTACGGTATCATCGGACTTGACCGTCAGGATCTCCTGCAGGGTATAAGCAGCGCCGTAAGCCTCCAGCGCCCAAACTTCCATCTCACCGAAACGCTGACCGCCGAACTGTGCCTTACCGCCCAGAGGCTGCTGGGTAACCAGGGAGTAGGGGCCAACGGAACGTGCGTGGATCTTATCATCAACCAGGTGGTGCAGCTTCAGATAGTACATATAACCCACGGTTACACGGTTATCAAACTTTTCACCGGTTCTGCCGTCGTACAGGGTGAACTTGCCGTCCTCGCACATTTCCAGTGCGTTGGGGTTGATCACCTTATCCATGGTGTTCAGCGTGAAGTACTGCTCGGTGGCTTCCGCCTGGATCTTCTTGTTCTTTTCGTTTGCCGCATTCAGGCATGCCCGGATGTCATCCTCGTGGGCACCGTCGAATACAGGGGTCATAATGTGCCAGCCCAGTGCCTTGGCAGCCATACCAAGGTGCACCTCCAGCACCTGCCCGATGTTCATACGGGAAGGTACGCCCAGGGGGTTCAGCACGATATCCAGCGGTGTGCCATCCGGCAGGAAGGGCATATCCTCCTCCGGCAGAATCCGGGAAACCACACCCTTGTTGCCGTGACGACCTGCCATCTTATCGCCTACGGAAATCTTCCGCTTCTGTGCGATGTAGCAGCGTACCAGCATATTCACCCCGGGGCTAAGCTCATCGCAGTTGTCCCGTGTAAAGATCTTCACGTCTACAATGACGCCCGCCTCTCCGTGAGGCACCTTCAGGGAGTTGTCCCGGACTTCTCTTGCCTTTTCGCCGAAGATCGCCCGGAGCAACCGTTCCTCTGCGGTCAGCTCGGTCTCGCCCTTGGGGGTTACCTTACCAACCAGAATATCCCCGGAATGCACCTCCGCACCGATGCGGATGATACCCTTTTCGTCCAGATCCTTCAGTGCATCGTCGCTGACATTGGGGATATCCCGGGTAATTTCCTCCGGCCCCAGCTTGGTGTCACGGCACTCGATCTCGTATTCTTCAATGTGCACGGAGGTGAAAACATCCTCACGCACCAGACGCTCGTTCAGCAGAACCGCATCCTCGTAGTTGTAGCCCTCCCAGGTCATGAAGCCGATGAGGGCGTTCTTACCCAGGGAGATCTCACCGTCAGCGGTTGCAGGACCGTCCGCCAGCACCTGTCCCTTCTTGACTGCTTCTCCCACAGAAACGATAGGACGCTGGTTGATGCAGGTGCCCTGGTTGGAGCGCTTAAACTTGGTCAGCTTGTATTTCTGCTTGGTGCCATCCTCCTGCTTGACGATGACCTCATCTGCACAAACGCTTTCCACTACACCGTCTGCATTGCATACGATGCACACGCCGGAGTCCACAGCCGCCTTGTATTCCATACCGGTGCCCACGAAGGGACGCTCGGTCTTGAGCAGCGGCACTGCCTGTCTCTGCATGTTGGAACCCATGAGGGCACGGTTTGCGTCGTCGTTCTCCAGGAAGGGGATCATGGCGGTTGCCACGGAGACTACCATCTTCGGGGATACATCCATGTAGTCCACCTGATCCCGGTCGCACTCCAGGATCTTCTCCCGGTACCGGCAGTTGACTCTCTGGCGGGCAAACTTGCCCTCCTCGGTCAACGGCTCGTTGGCCTGGGCTACAATGAAGTTATCCTCCACGTCCGCAGTCATATATACAACCTCGTCTGTGACCACGCCGGTTGCCTTGTCTACCTTCCGGTAGGGAGCTTCGATAAAGCCGTACTCGTTGATTCTTGCAAATGTTGCCAGGTAGGAAATCAGACCGATGTTCGGACCTTCCGGAGTCTCGATGGGGCACATTCTGCCGTAGTGGCTGTAGTGTACGTCACGCACCTCGAATCCGGCTCTGTCACGGGACAGACCGCCGGAACCCAGGGCGGACAAACGACGCTTATGGGTCAGCTCAGCCAGAGGGTTGGTCTGATCCATGAACTGGGACAGGGGGGAAGATCCGAAGAACTCCTTGATGGCTGCGGTAATGGGACGGATATTCACCAGTGCCTGGGGGGTGATTACGTCCATATCCTGTGCCTGGATGTTCATCCGCTCCCGGATCACACGCTCCATCCGGGAAAAGCCGATGCGGAACTGGTTCTGCAGCAGCTCGCCCACGGAACGGATACGCCGGTTCCCCAGATGGTCGATGTCGTCCACCGTGCCCACGCCTTCGCACAGATTGCAGAAGTAGCTGATGGTGGCGTAGATATCGTCCAGGATGATGTGCTTGGGCACCAGCTCATCCGCACGCTTCTTGACCTGCTCCTCCAGCTCCTGGGCGTCCGCAGAGCTTTCCAGGATCTCCTTGAGCACCTTGAAGGAAACCTTCTCGTTGATGCCGTATTCCAGCACGTCGAAATCCACATAACCGGACAGGTCAACCATGCCGTTACCGATGACCTTGACTTCCTTTTCCACCATACGAATGGCGGTTTCGTTCTGCTCGTTGGTGTAGTATTCCTTGGTTTCAACGTTGAGATATGCTTCGTAAACACCCGCCTGCTCGATCTCCATCGCCTTCTCAAAGCTCAGACGATCGCCGGCATCCGCCAGCAGCTCACCGGTCAGCTCATTTGCCACCGGACGGGACAGGATGTGTCCCACCAGACGGGAGCCGATACCCAGCTTCTTGTTGTACTTGTACCGGCCGAACCGGGACAGATCATAGCGCTTTGCGTCAAAGAACAGATTATCCAGGTGCTGGATGGCGCTTTCCACCGTAGGCGGTTCGCCGGGACGCAGCTTTTTATATACATCGATCAGAGCGTCGGAATTGTTCTTGGTGCCGTCCTTCTGGAGGATGGTCTGGCGCAGGCGCTCATCGTTGCCGAACATCTCCGCAATTTCCTCGTCCGTACCGATACCCAGAGCACGGATAAAGGTGGTCAGCGGAATCTTTCTGTTTTTATCGATCCGGACATATGCCACATCGTTGGAATCCATTTCGTATTCCAGCCATGCACCACGGTTCGGGATGACGGTTGCCTTGAACAGATCCTTACCGGTCTTGTCCTTTTCAAAGGCATAGTACACACCGGGGGAACGTACCAGCTGGGAGACGATAACACGCTCTGCGCCGTTGATGACAAAGGTACCGCTTTCGGTCATCAGAGGGAAATCTCCCATGAAGATCTCGCTTTCCTTTACGTCACCGGTTTCCTTATTCCAAAGCGTAGCCTTCACCCGCAGGGGCGCTGCGTAGGTTACATCCCGCTCCTTGCACTCTGCAATCGTATATTTGGGGGTGTCGTCGATCTTGTAATCCACAAAATTGAGCACCAGGTTTCCGTTGTAGTCCGTGATCGCTGCCACGTCCCGGAAAACCTCTTTCAAGCCCTCTTCCTTAAACCACTTATAGGAATTCTTCTGCACCTCAATCAGGTTCGGCATTTCCAGAACTTCATTGATCTTGCCGAAGCTCATTCTCGTGTTCTTGCCAAGCTGCTTGGGTGTAACCTTCACATCTGCCATAGGCGGAGCCCTCCTTTTTGTAGTTGCGTGTCAATCCTTCGCACCTGTACCTGGTCAGCCGGAAATCCGTCTGATTTTTTTCAAAAACCTCTTGACATCACTTTGCCGGATGTGGTATACTATTGTGCAAAGTTGAGCAATAAGCCATGACGATACATTCTAAAATTATAGTATATGTCTCCCGGCTTGTCAAGTAGTTTTCAGAAAGTTTGGCGATTTGAACGCATTCCGCTTCCGTGGAATGCGTTTTTTTATATATTTCACAGAGCAGCCGACTTTACACGTTTTCGGCTCGCTCCGCCGGATTATTTTCTGTCAAAAAATATGCAGAAGTACTTTTCAACCGCTGAAAACTATGCTATAATTAAAGAAGTATAACCGGAAAAGGAGGGTCTCCCATGTCCATACCCTTTCAGCAGCAAGCAAAACGTATGGCGCAAACCGCCCATTACGCCGAATGCCGCCGGCAAAAGCTGCTTTCAGACCGGCTTCTGAAGTGGTCATTTCTGACCGTCGCCGGTGTCAACTGTCTCATTTTTCTGATCGGGTTCATGATGCTGTTCCTGACCCTGGGCATCCTGGGCAGCGCATATTTCTACACCTTCTGGTACAGCCCCTTTCAGGTCGCCTTCATCATCGGGCTTGCCTATAAAAAACGGCTCTGGTGTCTGCCGTTCCTGGTGCTTTTTGCCTGCATCGCCGAGACCTGGCACGGGCAGATGCCCCTGGCACTGGCTGCCGCACACCTGAATTTGATCGTCAGCCTGGGCGCAGCCATCGCCTCCTTTCTGGGGATCCGGATGGATCGGCAGCTTGCAGCACGGGAGGGCTACCCCCAGTTCCTGGACACCCTGCCTGCAAAGAAAGAGCATCTGCCCCCCACCACCCAGCTGATCCAGGATCTGAACCGACGGGACAGACCGGAGACTGTGAAGGAGACCCCCGGCGTCATGCAGGAGCTGTGCATACCGGAACACCTATCCGCATCAGATCATTCTCAGGAGGAACCAAAATGAAACCAACCGATCTTCAGACCCAATTTGATTTTGACAAGGAAGCCCGGGAACAGGCGGAACGGGTCAAGCATACAAAGCTGGAAAAGGATTATTCCTACTTTGACAGCTGCCGGGAGACCATGGCGGAAATCGAGAAAACCAACCGTGCCGCCTTTTTCTACACCTGCTTCGCCTGCTTCATCATCGCCTTCACCGCCATGTTCAAGCAGCGGTTCCAGATCTTCTCCAGCCTGGGCTATGCCCTGGGAGAGCCGGACAGCTTTGCGGTGATCTTCTGCGGCGGTGCTATGCAGATTTTCCTGGCGATCCTGGTGGTCATCGTAGGTTATCTGGCATGGGCAAACTTTCATAAGCTGAACATTGCCCTGTTTGCGCTGTATGCCGCCATGTGCCTGCTGGGGGTCTACCATGTGGATCTGCCCTCCATGGGGCTTGGTCTGCTGGGAGCTGCCATGTACATCCGTGCCATGCTGACCCTGCCGGAGGAGGAACGGCTCAGCAAGCTGGAGGGGTACCCGTACTTCAACGAGCGGCTGGAGCTGTCCAAGCAGGATTTTGACAAAGAGCCTTTACATCCGGACAGCCCTGACAAGGATCGGTACTATATGGATTCCCTGACCCGGCGCACCCTGGAAGGCAAGGAGGAGGAAAGGCGGGTGATCCCCAAAAAGGAAACCGCCCCTGCCTCTCTGCCGGAACAGCCGCTCCAGCCCCTGGAGGAGGTACTCAGTGACAAACCGGTGTACACTGCCCACACCCAGAAGCTGCCGGAGCTGAATGAGCTGACTCTCGGGGATACACCGACGTCCCAGGCTGCACCTGAAAAATCCGGGAAAGGAGCAAAGCATGGGAAACGGAAGAAGCACTCCTGAAGAGGAGCAGCGCTTTGCCCACTACGAAGCCTCCGCCGAGCAGATGCGCAAACTGCATGTGCTGTTCCGCCGCTCCCTGTGGTGGAATCTTGCCAACGTTGCCGTCCTCATCACCATCACCATCGTCACAGTGGGCTTGATCTCTGCCGGACGGGCGGATAATCTGAATCTCCCGGCTCACGACACCGGCAGTCAGCTTTCCGCAGCGGTGCTGTTCCAGATTTTTGCGCTAATCTTCTGCGTCACCGTATGCGTCCTGTCCGTGCTTGCTGCCACCAAGCACCGGCTCAGCGCCATTGTCCTGACCGGTCTATACGGAGCTATGTGCATGTACCAGTTTGCGGTGGGTATGCCGGTGCGGAACATTCTGTATCCCATTTGCTTTGTATCCGGTTTCCTGCTGAACCTGCGGCTTATTCGTGGTTTCCGACAGCTGAACCAGCTCAGTCAGCTACCCGGATATCCCCAGTTTGTCCGGCGGCTGGATGAATCCTCCAAGTATGAGCTGCCCCTGTACTTGCAGAATCGGAAACAGGCACAGGATATGGAGGATCTGACCCCTGCAACGCCTGCCGTCTCTGTACCAGATGCATCATCGGACATGCCATCCGTACCTGCCATGCCGGATATGGAACCCCTTCCGCAGCCGGATGCTCCCATTGTACCGGATATTCCGCCGGTTACGAAGCCGGACATCCCCACTGTACCCAAACCAGCAGCGCCGGTGATCCTGCCAGGCACTCCCAGCCTGTCCGAATCCGTATCCCCTGCAAGCCTGAAGCCCCGTACCGCCGAGGAACTGTTCGGTGCGCCCATCTTCACTTCAGAGCAGATCTATACTGCCCCGGAGGATCACCAGGAGGAACACTGACTATGTTTGCACAAGTCAACAGTCTGGGTCTGTTCGGCATGAACGCCTTTGCAGTCCAGGTGGAAATCGATATCAGCCGGGGACAGCCCATGTTTGAAGTGGTTGGGCTGCCGGATGCGGCTGTCCGGGAAAGCCGGGAACGGATCAAATCCGCCCTGCGTGCCTGCGGCGTGGCATTCCCCGTTGCAAGAGTTATGGTAAACCTGGCGCCGGCAAACACCAAAAAGACCGGCTCTGTCTATGACCTTGCCATTCTCATGGCGATCCTCCAGGCAACCGGACGGCTCCCTGCCCTGCCAAAGGACAGTTGCTTCCTGGGGGAGGTATCCCTGAACGGCAGTCTGCGGCCGGTAAGCGGTGTGCTGCCCATGGTGCTGCTGGCACGGGAACAGGGCATCCGGCAGATTTTCCTGCCGGCTGACAATGCCTATGAAGCCTCTGTGGCATCCGGCATCGCCGTATACGGGGTGGAGAATGTGTCCCAGCTACTGGATCACTTTGACGGGGAGCATGCTCTGACCCCTCAGCCTGCCTATGTACCCACCGCCGTGGAGGCAGAACCGGTGCCGGATTTCTCCGACGTGCGGGGGCAGAACTTTGCAAAGCGTGCCCTGGAGATCGCAGCGGCAGGGGGACACAACACCCTGCTCATCGGCACTCCGGGCAGCGGCAAAAGCATGCTGGCAAAGCGTATGCCCGGGATCCTGCCGGAAATGACCTTCGGGGAATCCATCCAGACCACCAACATCCACTCGGTGGCAGGGCTTCTGAACCCCAGACAGCCTCTGGTAACGGTACGACCCTTCCGCTCTCCTCACCACACCATTTCTGCGGCAGGGCTGGCAGGGGGCGGCAGCATTCCCCATCCGGGAGAGATCTCCCTGGCACACAACGGACTGCTGTTCCTGGATGAGCTGGCGGAATTTGACCGGCGCACCCTGGAGATCCTGCGGCAGCCCCTGGAGGATCACACCGTAACCATTTCCCGGGCGTCCGGCACCATCACCTACCCCTGCTCCATTATGCTCATCGCTGCCATGAACCCCTGTCCCTGCGGTTATTACGGGCATCCTCAGCGCAAATGCACCTGCTCCCAGAACCAGGTACAGCAATATTTGTCCAAGGTATCCGGTCCCCTGCTGGATCGCTTTGATCTGCATGTGGACGTGGCACCGGTTTGCTTTGAGGATCTTACCGGTACCGGCAAGGAGGAATCCTCCGCTGACATCCGGGAACGGGTACAAGCAGCACGAAAGATCCAGCAGCAGCGCTTTACGGACACCGCCATCACCTGCAACGCCCAGATCACTCCGGATCTGCTCCGCACCTACTGTCCCATGACCGACCGGGCGCAGCAGCGGCTGAAGGATGTGTTTGAGCGGATGGGTCTGTCCGCCCGGGCATACGACAGGCTGCTGAAGGTTGCCCGCACCATTGCAGATCTGGACGGAGTGGAAACCCTGGATCTGCGGCATGTGACCGAAGCGGTTCAATACCGGAGCCTGGATCGGAAGTACAAAACCCATACATAACTACACAGATACCAAGGAAAGGAATTCCATGAAACGTGCCCTCCAACGGCTGTCTCAGTTCACGCACAAGCTGGACAAGCCCCTGTTCATTGCCGTTACTCTTTGTGCGTCTCTCAGCGTGGTGCTGATCTACTCCATTTATTACAATCATGTGGTCAGCTCCGTAGGCGCAAGCTATTACCAGACCCAGCTGGCAGCCATGCTCATCGGCTCTGTCGGCTGCCTGACCCTCACCGCTCTGGATTATCACAAGATCGCCAAGCTGTGGTTCCTCTACATGCCCCTGGCACTGGTGCTGGTGGGGCTTACCTTCACCTCCCTGGGCGTGCGCCGGGAGGGTGCGGATGACGTGGCATGGCTGAACCTGGGCTTTACCACCATTCAACCCTCCGAGTTTCTCAAGCTGGCGTTTATCCTCAGCTTTTCCTATCACCTGTCCCGGGACGAGGAGAACATCAACAAGCCTCTGCATTTGCTGCTGCTGTGCATCCACGGCGGCATCCCCACCCTGCTGATCTTTTTGCAAGGAGATTACGGCACTGCCGTGGTATTCATCGCCATGTTTGCCGTGATGCTGTTTTCCATGGGTCTGAAGCTCCGGTATATTCTTGCCGCCTTTGCCCTGGCAGGCGGCGCCGGGGTGGTACTGTGGAAATTCGTGCTGAAATCCGTCCACAAGAACCGGATCCTGGTGCTGCTGCATCCGGGCACGGATCCTTTGGGTCTGGAGTATCAGCAGGATCTGGGGCTGGCGTCCCTGGGCTCCGGTCAGGTATTCGGCAAGGGGCTGTTCGGGGCACAGGAATATGTCACCGTACCGGAGCTGCACAACGACTTCATCTTCGCCTGGATCGGGCAGGTGTTCGGCTTTGTAGGAACGGTGGCTGTGGTGGCGGTGCTCGCCTACATCTGTCTGAAAATATTCGCCGACAGCCGCTCCGCCAAGGATACCCTGGGCAAACTGATCTGCCTGGGGGTATTCGCCATGCTCTTTGCCCACTGCTTTATGAACATCGGCATGGTGCTCAAGGTGATGCCCGTTATCGGCATTCCCCTGCCCTTCTTCAGCGCCGGAGGCACGGCTATGTTAAGCATGTATCTGGCACTGGGACTGGTGCTCAGTGTCCATGCCCACAACGAGAAAAAATACCGCGTATTCTACGACGCAGAATAGGAGCCCTTTCATGATGCATGCATTTTCCCGGACAGAGCTGCTGCTTGGCAAGGAAGGAGTGGAGCAACTCCGGCAGGCATCCGTCTGTGTATTCGGCATCGGGGGCGTAGGCTCCTACGTGGTGGAGGCTCTGGCACGCAGCGGCGTGGGGCACCTGACCCTGGTGGATCACGATACGGTGAGCATCACCAACCTGAACCGACAGCTGGTGGCACTTCACTCCACCCTGGGCATGCAGAAGGTGGAGGTGGCACGCCAACGGATCCTGGACATCAACCCGGAGGCGCAGGTAACGGTGCACCCCTGCTACTACACCGGCAGTGAAGTGAATTTGCAGGGCTTTGACTTCATTGCGGATGCCATCGACTCGGTGACCTCCAAGCTGACTCTGATCGAAAAAGCCACTGCCGCCGGAATCCCCATCATTTCCTGCATGGGCACCGGCAACAAGCTGGATCCCTCCAGGCTGGTGCTGACGGACATCTCCAAAACCAGTCAGTGTCCCCTTGCCAAGGTGATGCGCATTTCCCTGCGGAAGCGAGGCATCCACCATCTGCCGGTGCTGTATTCCACAGAGCCGCCGGCACCCCACCTGGAGGAATCCGAGGAGCCGCAGGAGCACCGCAAAACCATCGGCAGCATGGCATTCGTGCCCGGCTGTGCAGGCTTGATGATCGCAGGGGAAATCATCCGCCGCCTGTCCCAGATAGAAGCTGCACCGCATGTACCGGAGAAGCGGGCATAACCCAACCGGTTTTTATGCAAACTGCCAAAAAGCCGCATTCCATTCAGCTTTTTAAGCTGTTTTCCCCTGCCCTACTTGCTTTTTTTGCGGAAAAATGGCATAATAAAAGAAATGTATGCAGCACCGCACAAGTCTGTGCGGCGGATGCTTCGTTCCCCATCCCGGCGATTCCGTCTGCCGAAAAAACGGAAACCGGCTGTCCTACAGCCGGGCATTGGAGTATGCTATGACACACCAGCTTTGCATCGTGCTAGATTTTGGCGGTCAGTACAACCAGCTGATCGCCCGCAGAGTCCGTGAATGCGGCGTATACTGCGAAGTGAAAAGCTATAAGACCCCCATTGAGGAGCTGCGGGCACTGAACCCGGTGGGCATCATTTTCACCGGCGGCCCCAACAGCGTGTATGACGATGCCTCCCCCCGGATCAGCCCGGAGATCTTTCATCTGGGCATCCCGATCCTGGGCATCTGCTACGGCTGTCAGCTGATGGCGTATACCCTGGGGGGCAAGGTGGCTACCTGCATCACCTCTGAATACGGCAAGACGGAAACCACCTACGATCCGTCCTGCCTGCTGTTTGCGGGCATCCAGGACATGCCGGAACAAGCCATCTCCTGGATGAGCCATACGGATTATATTTCCGAGCTGCCAGCAGGCTTCCGTGCCACCGCCCACACCCAGCACTGTCCGGTTGCGGCCATGGAAAACAAGGAGCAGAAGCTGTATGCGGTACAATTCCATCCGGAGGTCAACCACACCCAGTTCGGCGTCCGCATGATCGACAACTTCCTGAAAAAGGTCTGCGGCTGTACCGGAGACTGGACCATGGGCAATTTCTGCAAGGCAACTGTACAGTCTCTCCGGGACCAGATCGGGCCGGATGGCCGGGTGCTGCTGGCGCTGTCCGGCGGCGTGGATTCCTCCGTACTGGCTGCTCTGCTGGCGGAAGCCATCGGGGAGCGGCTGACCTGCGTATTTGTGGATCACGGCCTGATGCGCAAAAACGAAGGGGATGAAGTGGAAGCCGCATTTGCAAAGTGGGACGTAAACTTTGTTCGGGTCAATGCGGAGGAGCGATTCCTCAGCAAGCTGGCAGGGGTGGAGGATCCCCAGGAAAAGCGACACATCATCGGTGCGGAATTCGGCTATGTGTTCCGGGACGAGGCGGAACGCTTCGGCATCACCAAGCAGGACTTCCTGGCACAGGGCACCATCTACCCGGACGTAATTGAGTCCGGTCAGGGGGATGCAGACGTGATCAAGAGCCATCACAACAAGCTGCTACCTGCTGAAGTGGTTGCAAGATTCCAGGACGTACTGGAGCCCTTGAGCCTGCTGTTCAAGGACGAGGTGCGGCAGCTGGGCAGGGAGCTTGGCTTGCCGGAATATCTGGTAATGCGGCAGCCCTTCCCGGGGCCCGGTCTTGCCATCCGGATCATCGGGGCAGTCACCAAGGAAAAGGCGGACACCCTGCGGGATGCGGACTGGATCTATCGGGAGGAAATTGCAAAGGCCGGGCTGGACAAGCAAATCAGCCAGTATTTTGCAGTGCTGACCAATTGCCGTTCCGTGGGCGTTATGGGAGACGGCAGAACCTATGATTACACCCTGGCGCTTCGGGGCGTTACCACCACGGACTTTATGACTGCGGACTTTGCCCGGATTCCCTATGAGGTTCTGGAGGCCATTTCCGCCCGGATCGTCAACGAGGTCAAGAACATTAACCGTATCGTGTATGATGTTACCACTAAACCCCCGGCTACTATTGAGTGGGAATAATAAACGCCCCGAAAAATAGGGCGTAAATACGCCAAAAGCCGTTATCAAACCGTTATCATGGCAACGTTTTTCTATTATTGGCAACAGTATAAAAATAATTGTCTGAAAAGATAAGAGCTATCTGATTCGTATTTGAATCGGATAGCTCTTTTTTGTTTATTAACTAATTTGTATTTAAGGTTTCTTCTTTATGGTCAGCTTTCTTGTACCGTCTTTAAGAATTTCCTTTTTAGTATAAAGCCCATCTTCATCAAGCTTCTTTTCAAAAGGGCGACCTAATTTGTCTGTGCCTTCTTCAAACCAACCTCGACGCTTTTTGGGCAAAACATCTGGAAAGGAATTTGAATTGCTCGGTACAATCTCATTTTTCTTCTTCATTTGAATTCCCCCTTCATAGGTTAAGGCATATACTTACAATTTAATTATACAGAAAAGCCGAAAGCACGTCAATTGGCATTATGTCCAAACGTAAATTCGCATTTTTAGTATTATTTACAGATTATTATCGCCTTTACGAGCTGCTTCATTCCTCTCCGCCTCCGACCTCGGATATCTGTATCTCCACTGATCATACTCCTCACGGCTGATCTCCCCATTGCGGTACTTCTGAGCCATTTCCTCCCAGGGTTCAAGCAGACCTGTCATCTTCGCAAAGGTCGAGCCGTTCTGCCTGTTGATGCGGATACATATTTCATCGTCCAGACGGTCGATCTTGAAGCCATATAAATCCTCTAACGCAAACAGCGTGTGCATAAGACCTGTGTAGCTGTCGATGTTCGGGACGTTCAGAGCTTCGGTCGATACGTCAAGTGCGTCGGCAAGCAGTTCCACAAGATCAGCTTTAGGCGTTCTCGATCCAGATTCATACTGTGCCATACGAATATCGGCTGTCCGTTCCGAGAAGCCGACCTGCAAACCTAAGAACTTCTGCGTCATACCTCTGAGGTTTCTGATAAACCTGATCCTCTCACCTATTGCCATATTGTTGTCCTCCATTTTTAAACGGCAGATGATCTGCGCTGCCATATTTCACAAATACATTATAACGTATATGCTTAGTGTTTGTCAAGATAGTAGAAATAAAAATGTTTAGTGATCTTGCGCTTGACATAACGAAAAACGTTTAGTATAATGAAATCAGAACTTAACGATTTGGAGTTAAGTTAGAGAAAGGAGATACTCTTAATGACAGATAAAAATTTTATGAGAGTAGAAGATGTTGCCAGGGAGCTTGATGTATCCAAGTCCTATGCTTATAAGATAGTGCAGAAGCTCAACAAGGAGCTTGAAGCCAAGGGATATATCACGATCTCAGGCAGAGTGAACAGACAATACTTCCTCGAAAGGACTTGCTACGGCGGTTCTACTGAGGACAGCGAAAGGAAGTGATACGATGTCAGTCTATAAAGATGGCAGCAAGTGGCGTGTAATCTACCGCTACACCGACAGCCGTGGAGAACGCAAACAGACACAAAAGCGTGGTTTCTCCACAAAGAAAGAAGCTCAGGCGTGGGAGCGTGAGCAGATGAACAAGACGGAATCCAGCCTTGATATGACCTTTGAGAGCTTTTCGGAGATTTACTTCGAGGACATGAAGAAGCGTCTGAAAGACAACACTTGGCACACCAAGGAGCATATCCTCCGCACAAAGCTGATCCCGTTCTTCGGGAAAAGAAAGATGTGCGACATTCAGCCCAAGGACGTGATAGCGTGGCAGAACGAAATGCTTGAAGGCTCAACCAAGACAGGCAAGCCGTATTCACCTGTGTATCTGAAAACGCTCCACAATCAGCTCAGTGCTGTGTTCAATTATGCGGTCAAGTTTTACGGACTTCCGAGCAATCCTGCAGCCAAGGCAGGCAATATGGGAAAGGCGAAGAACCGTGAGATGCTCTTTTGGACGCAGGAGGAATACAAGCAGTTCGCAGAGGTCATGATGGACAAACCAGTTTCGTTTTATGCCTTTGAAATGCTGTATTGGTGCGGTATTCGTGAGGGGGAGCTTCTCGCACTCACGCCTGCCGATTTCGACTTTGAGAAGCAGACGGTCTCGATCACAAAGTCCTATCAGCGTATCAAGGGACAGGATATTATCACTGATCCAAAAACAGCAAAGAGCAACCGTGTTGTGAAGATGCCTGATTTTCTTTCTCAGGAGATACAGGACTTCATCAGTCAGCTTTATGGTATCGGGGAACATGACCGTATGTTCATGATAACCAAGAGCTATCTGCACCATGAGATGGACAGAGGGGCGAAAGAATCCGGCGTGAAGCGTATCCGTATTCATGACCTCAGACACTCGCACATCTCTCTGCTCATTGAAATGGGCTTCTCCGCTGTTGCTATCGCAGACAGGGTTGGTCACGAAAGTATTGACATCACTTATCGCTATGCTCACCTATTCCCAAGTACGCAGAACGAAATGGCGGATAGGCTCAGTAACCTGAGAAGCGATGATGCGGAGGGAGGTGAAGATGATGTCAGCGAAAAACCTTGACAGCAAGGGACGTTTCAGGGCAAGGACGATCGGTTTCCGAGTCTCGCCCGAAGAAGATCAGCTCATCAACTCCGCTGTGGCACTGTCGGGACTGACCAAGCAGGACTACATCGTAAAAAGGCTTCTCTGCCGTGATGTGGTAGTGCAGGGCAATCCGAGAGTATACAAAGCTCTGAAAAATCAGCTTGCCGAAGTCCTCGGAGAGCTCCGAAGAATACAGAACGGCTCTGCTGTGGACGATGAGCTGCTGTCCACGATACAGCTCATCACAACAACTCTGAATGGTCTGAAAGGAGATAGAGAATGACCGATAAGAGAGAAATGACCGCTCTTGACGCACCTGTTGGCGCAGGTGCAGAGCAGTCACTTAACAACTATAATGGTATTATACCAGATTATAGAGAGGATTTCAAGCCCTCGGAGGAGGAATTGTTTGAAATGCAGATGCGGTATGAGCATGAAATGCAGGCACTTGCGAAAGCGGAGCACGAATCCGCTCCCAACTTCATGCAGACAATTTCGATGCCGGAGCTTTATGAG
>NC_021039.1:1310687-1322613 GCF_000210095.1 Ruminococcus champanellensis 18P13 = JCM 17042 | reverse complement strand
TGGTCTATCCGGGCAAACCGCCTATCATAGAACACTTTCTTTACCCGGGAACTTACCTGTTTGTCGGCGCTCCGAAGGTCGGCAAGAGTTTCATGATGGCTCAGATTGCCTATCATGTAAGCTCGGGCACACCGATGTGGAACTATTCCGTCCGCAAGGGTACTGTGCTGTACCTCGCCTTAGAGGACGATTACCGCAGATTGCAGGAGCGTTTGTATAGAATGTTCGGAACAGAGACAACGCCCGATCTCTTCTTTTCAGTTGCTTCCAAGTCGCTGAATGAAGGGCTGCTTGAACAGCTTGACGGCTTTATTCGAGAACATCATGATACCGGTTTGGTGATTATTGATACCTTACAGAAAGTGCGTGAAGCCGAAGGCGATACATACAGCTATGCCCGTGATTATGACATCATCGCAGGGCTGAAAGCGTTTGCGGACAAAACTGGTATCTGTCTGATATTGGTTCACCACACCCGCAAACAGAGATCCGATGATAATTTCGACCGTATCTCAGGCACAAACGGTCTGCTCGGTGCAGCGGACGGAGCGTTCCTCATGTATAAGACAAAACGCTCGGACAGCGAAGCTACTATTGAAGTGTCGGGCAGAGATCAGCCCGACAAAAAGATTATGCTCTCCCGAAACAAGGAAACGCTGTGCTGGGAACTGAGCGGAGAGAAGTCTCCCGAATACACCGAGCCGCCTGAACCTGTGCTTGAAGCAATAGGCGGTTTCATCAATTCGGATAATCCGATTTGGGAGGGAACGGCTACCGAGCTTATTGAAAAACTGGAGCTTGACATCAAGCCGAATGCTCTGTCGCTGAAACTGAATGTCAACGCAGGAAAGCTGTACAATCTTTATTTCGTTCAGTACACAAACAAGCGTACTCACAAAGCAAAGCTGATTCAGCTTCGCTACGATGCAGATCACCCGATTGTAGTCTCTCCCGCACCCTCAAAAGAAGAAGTTGAAAAAGGTGCAGATGATGTTTCTGCTGCTAATGGTGAAATCATTATCAGCACCAATACCGTTGACGATATTGCAGGTGAAGATTATGACCGAGCTTATCAGCAGATGATCGACAATGCTTTAGCGTGACGATGTGCGTCGATGCGTCGATGGTTTGAGGGGTGTCTAAAACATCGTTACCACCGACGCACATCGACGCAGTTACAGCTATGTTTTCAAAAAATGTAATGCGGATTTTTGATTTCTGTATCCACGATTTAGGCTGCTCCGACAGCCTTTCTTCTCCCGTCAGGGATAGCCCCGCAGGGCGGAGTAGTACTTGTGGCGGTCTTATGCTGCCACAAGTACTACGGAGTTACAAGCGGCGCTCTGCACCGTTGTAATCGGCGCTCCGCGCCCCTCTCGCCCGTCAGGGCTTGGCGATAGCCATTCCGCATCAGCGGTCATGAAAGGAAGTGTTGCCCATGTAAATATGATTGGATTTAACAGAAAGAGATAACCAAATCCAATTAGAAACGAGGTCAATAAAATGAAAGAAAAACGAATCTCATTTGGTCAGGGAAAAGGTTCTCTGACTCACAACAACAGGGAGTTCGTTGCGGACAATGTTGACGTGTTCCGTACTCCCGATAATATCACTTTCGTGTGTCAGCCGATTGGCGAAGCATATGGCGAGGGTAAACAAGCAATTGCCCGTTGGCGAGCTGCCGAGGTCGAGGTGCTGAATAAAATCTGCCTTGAACATGGTATCAAGCCTCTTGTTCCAGAAAAGGCGAGAGGGACGTTAGAGATACCTGAATACAAGGAGAAGCGCAGACAGGCAGATGAACTTGCTTTGCAAAACGCTCAGGTAGAAGCGGAGCTTGGCGAGAAGCGTGAAATACTCAAAGTTGTCAAGGAGAAAACTGCTAAACTTACGGAGATAGACGGTATCGAAACAGGCAAGACCGTATTCGGCGGTAAGGTCACAGTGTCGCAGGAGGACTGGCAGAACGTCACTGATCTTGCAAAGAAAGAAGTTGCAACGAAGAAGCAGACCAAGAAGCTCCGCAAGGAACGTGATGAAGCTGTTCGGGAGCGTGACGAACTGAAAGCGAAGCTGTCGGCAGTTTCCTCGGAGCTTGCTACATATAAGAAGAAAGAGGAGGATGCTCGTTATTTCTCCCGTGAGAAGATGAAAAAAGAAGCAACCCGAATCAGCCGTGAGGACGAGCTGTCACGTGAACTGAAAAAGGCTAAAGCTTTTATTTCTGCCTGCGGACTGAGTGCTGATTATCAGCAATTTAGGTATAACAGCACCACAAGAAAGAATGTGCTGGAATAAGGAGAAAAACACTATGATTATCAGAAGCAAAGACAAGGTTCAGGTAGGCGGCAAGAACAAGCCCGTATGGGTGCTTGATACCGACACGCTGACCGTCACCCACAACACACCCGATTCAGAGCCAAGCGTAACAACATTCAGCTCCGATCACATCAAGTATCATCTGCACTATTCGGCGGAGTACCGTCCTACAAGACTGAAAAAGCTCGTCAACGACGGCACGATACTCAGCTACCTGACAGAGCTTGACCGTTCCATAGCGGAAGCCATTGAACGCCAGGTCGGAAAGATGCTTGAAAATGATGTGGAGTATATCAGAGCCGTGGCGGTCGGTGATCTTGCAAAAGCAAGAGGTCTGGAAAACATGGATTGCTTGATCGCCAGAGATCCTGTGTATGCGGCTATTGTGTATGTGTGATGCCGTGATTTTCCCATAAACAGAGAGCCGAAGGATTCTGTGTGAGTCCTTCGGCTTACTATTATTTCTTCCTGTCCGAATAGATTAAATTTTTCACAAACTTGCCATTCTTATCTATACTCAACTGGTAAATCCTTGGAATGCTGGCTTCTTTCGCAAGAGAAATAATCAAATTCTTTTCAGATATTCCTGTGCGGACTCCTATTATTACGCTACTTGGTTTTCGCTCCATCTTTGGTCTTTGCTTTTCTATTTCAGGTGATGGCATAATAACTGGATATAATATTCTCCATTCTTTATCATGCTCGTGACATTTATGCTTGATTAGCCCAATACGCTCATAATGCCAGTTTAAAACCGGGAGATTATAAAGTATATAGCTTTTCAAGAATGGATGTGAATACATAGCTAATAACTGGTATGCAACATTTTTGGCGTATTCCGATGCATCATATTTCTGATTTGAGTAATAAATTGGATATAGAAAATAATGAGATGGTGTTATGCTATCATTGATTGAAAGAAAATCATCAGAAATGTGATATTCTAAAGCAAAGCCCTTGTGATTTGAAGCATATTTCAACCACAAAACCTCGTTATTGCATTGTTCTGTAAAGCAGATTGAAAGCTGCCGCTTTTGAATTTCCTTACGGGATTCCTCTAAAATTGTAGTGCTACAGCTTATCCATTGATCAAATGGAGTATTCTTTATAGCAGTTATTATATTGTCCGCAGGAATGTTAAATGTCTCTTGAATGGATTTAGCCATTGTTTGTAGTTTGGTAGTATCGTTATATGCATCTTGAAGCTGTTTTGATACATAATCCCAATCTATGTAAGAGTATGAATCAAAAGGATCATCGTAATAATCAGCAGTAGAGAAGTACATTGTGTTTGTGCGAAGGCTTTCAAGCGAGTTAATAGTGACAGGTCTAAATCTATATAGATGTTTAGGCATTTTTATAGTTTGACGTAGCGTTTGCCCTTCTTTAACAAGGTCGATTCCTTGTAAAGAGCATAATGTATCCCAAAATACTTTTCTTTCCTTGTTATTCAATGTAATCCCTCTTTTCCAAATTACTTATTATGGTTATATTATAGCATACTTCTTTTGAAAAATCAATAAAAATAGGTCAGTTCTAAAGATAATCTAACACTTTCGTGAGATACATTGACTTTTTCATCTGTTTGTGATATAATTAGCATAACCCATTATTGTATCACAGGATACAGGAAGGAATGAAACATGGTGGCAGTTAGCTACAATAATCTCTGGAAATTACTTATCGACAAAGGAATGAATAAGACCGAATTGAAAGAAGCATCGGGTATCAGCTTCAATGTTATGGCTCGTATGGGGAAGAATGAAACGGTTTCCCTTGAAAGCCTTGAAAAGATATGTATGGTGCTGAATTGCAATATCGGCGATATTATGGACATTACGACACAAACAGAAGCAAGGATATTCTCGACCATTGAACTTTTTGCAGGCGCAGGCGGTCTTGCTCTCGGTGTGGAAAAAGCAGGGTTTAACACACTTGGCCTTGTAGAGGTGGACAAGGACGCATCCGACACACTTCGCAAGAACAGACCCGAATGGCGTGTTATAAACGATGATATTGCTAACGTTTCCTGCCTTGATCTGCAAGAATACTTCGGTTTGAAGCAGGGCGAACTCGATCTGCTTTCGGGCGGCGCACCTTGTCAGAGCTTTTCATATGCGGGAAAAAGGCTTGGGCTTGAAGATGCCCGTGGAACGCTGTTCTATCACTATGCTAAATTCTTGGAACAGCTCCAGCCTAAGATGTTTCTTTTTGAGAACGTTCGTGGTCTGCTGACTCACGATAAGGGCAGAACATACAAGACTATTACAGATATTTTTGAAAGCACAGGCTACACCATTCAGAAGAAAGTGCTGAATGCGTGGAACTACGGTGTTGCTCAGAAGCGTGAACGACTTATCACTATCGGTATCAGAAATGATCTTACAAATCAGATCAAGTTCACTTTCCCTACACCACATGAATATAAGCCTGTTCTCCGTGATGTGCTGCTCGACTGTCCTAAGAGCGAGGGTACACCCTATTCGGAGTATAAACGTAAGATATTTGAGCTTGTTCCTCCGGGCGGATATTGGAGAGATATTCCTGAGGATATCGCCAAGGAGTATATGAAAAGCTGTTGGTACATGGAGGGCGGCAGAACGGGTATTCTCCGCAGACTCAGCCTTGACGAGCCGTCGCTCACGGTACTGACTTCTCCGAGCCAGAAGCAGACAGATCGCTGTCACCCCCTTGAGCCTCGTCCGTTTACTATCCGTGAAAACGCACGTTGCCAGAGTTTCCCCGATGAATGGCAGTTCAGCGGAAGTATCGGCTCACAGTACAAGCAGGTCGGCAATGCAGTACCCGTAAACCTTGCTTATGATATTGCAAAACAGATAAAAATAGCGTTGGAGGGATTATCATAATGTGGACACTTAGTTTCATCAGCGAAGAAGATTTTACAAAGCACGTCAAGAAAACCATTGAGAAGTACGGTGAAAAGCTGGAATCCTTCGACTTGAAGCGTTTCAACAAGAATATCATTGACCCTATCAAGCTGATTTTCGATAAGACAGTTTATCAGGCTTCTTGGGAAGAGATCGTCAGCAACGAGATTTTCCGTCAGCGTGATAAGTCCAATAACAATGATATAGGTTATTTTCATCAGAGAATATTCAACTATATCGACAAGTGCCATGTTCCCGACAACGGCAAAGAGGGCGGCTGGGACGTTATCTTTGAGAATCCCGATGGTATTGCCCTGCCCGACGGCAGCGTAGTCCATACCATTTATGTCGAGATGAAGAATAAACACAACACGATGAACTCCGCATCGGCAGGCAAGACCTTCATCAAAATGCAGAATCAGCTTCTTACCGATGATGATTGTGCTTGCTTCCTTGTTGAAGCTATCGCCCAGAGGTCGCAGAACATCAAGTGGGAGACTACTGTTGACAAGAAAAAAGTCGGTCACAAGCTGATCCGCCGTGTGAGCCTTGACCAGTTTTATGCTCTTGTGACAGGACAGGAAGATGCTTTCTATCAGCTGTGTATGGTGTTGCCATCTATCATTCAGAAGGCTGTTGACGAGCTTGAAGGTTCTATCGTTCCGCATGATACTGTTATTGACGATTTGAAAGTACTTGCTGAGAAACAAAACCTTGATGACGAAAATCTTGCTGTAGCTATGGCGGTTTATATGTTGGGGTTTGGAAGTTATAAAGGCTTTAACTTCTAACCTAAAGTGAAAGAAGGTATCAAAAATTTTATTTAATATTTATTACTTGAATTTCTCGAAAGTATATGAAATTAAGATGATGTTAAGCAATATCATCAAAACTGACGAAAGCGTTGAGAACAGCCACGGAAACACCCATGATGCTGAATTACAAGCTAAAATGGGCACAAAATTTTTGAAATTGTTTAACGCCGACTTTGGTTCTAATATTAAATCGGGTACATCAGATTCTCAAAAGGTGCTTGAAAATTTCAAGGTTACTATGACAAAATCGCTAATTTTAAGTGAAGTCATGGATAAGTGTAAGACTGTCTCATCCAGCTTTGACGGCATTGCAGAGGGACAACTTATTAGGATTGATAATGTATCCCTTTCGCTTGAAAATGAAATGGAATTGCGGACGGTAAAAATGTTCTCAAATGGTTCTTTCAAAGGGATGCGATTGCCTGAAGCTGGTGGATTAGACATCAATAACCTTTTCAATTCCATGTTCAAAGATTATTCTTACAAGCTCAAAGGTGAAGCGTTGGATTGCAATGGAAAAGTGTTAATTAAGATTCCACTTACCTTTGAAAGCGAGTTTGAAAACCTTTACAATGTTGATGATCTTTTTATTGGAAATGTATCTTTGATTGGAATATATAAAGGCAAAACAAAAATCAGCGGACTTAAAAATTCTTTTGAATTTTTTCAGGAGCTAGGACAGACTTCTGAATCTGATTCTGATAGTGAAATCCATAATAGCCAATACTCAGCTCCCAAGGTTGTTAAAATGAAAAGCGAAGATGACGGAATTGATTATAATTATGTCGATCTTCTTGCAATCATACAAGTAATTAAATCTGAAAGTGATGAGACAGAACCCCAACCTAAGGAAGCACGAAGAAAGAAGGATACCGAGTGAGTACGCTATTCTTTTATACAAAAAGTCAGTTTTTTAACTTCAAATCTGTTCAGACAGCTGCTGGTTTTGAGTTTTTGAGTATGTCGAGACTACTTTCGTCCCAAAAAATTGACGAGTTAGATGAAGATCAGCAGTATTATATTGATATTTCATCTATGGTTGGATTTGTAAAGGCTAATGATTCACAGTTATTTAGTTTCGAACAGCTTTTTGAAAATTTTGGCGAAAACATCAATTTCATTTGCGATATATCATATGAAAAAGACATTAGATATATATTTCGATATGTTTTTACTGAGTTCTCTTATGTTGAAGCAGAAAGTGATGAAACTACTGTTGAGGATCAAGAGAAAACAGAAGCAAAATCTCTTGCTGTAAAAAAAATCACTGATTTAGACGATTCCGAAGTAGAAATTTTTTTGCAAGCTTTAATGAAAGATTATACGGACATGAACGCTTTAAGGAAGAGTTTAAAGAACTTATTACTTCGTTTAGAGTATTTAATAAATTGGGAGAACATAAAATCCTTTCTCTCTTTTTGATGGGAGACTCTGGCGTAGGAAAAACCGAAGTTGCAAGAGCAATCCATAGAGCACTGGGTAGCCATGCAAAATTGGCAAAAATCAATTTCGGTAATTATAGTAGCCATGACGCTCTTAACAGTCTGATTGGTAGCCCATTGGGATATATCGGAAGTGACGGTGGCGAATTGCTTAAGAGAGTTTGCGAATCAGATGTTGGTTTAATCCTAATTGATGAGTTTGAAAAGGCCAATAATGCAGTATTTAATTATTTCCTTGATGTACTTGAAAACGGAAAAATTGTAAATTCACAGGCAGATGAGTATGATATTAATGGATATATCATTGTATTCACGTCAAATATTACTAAAGAAAATTTCAAAAATAAAATTTCTCCTGAATTGCGATCTCGATTTGATTATAAGGGGATTTTTAATCTTCTTACTGATGAAGATAAGAAAAAATTTGTACATTTCAGAGTGAATCAAATCATTTCCAAGTATAAAGAAGCCGTATCATCAGACATACCTGACAAATTACATGACAATATAGTTAGCAAGATTGATGTATCCAAGTATAAAAACATGAGGGATTTAAATAAAAAAATCAAAGATACATTTGTTGCTTTTATACAACTATAAATTTCAAGTGTATAATAAAAGTTACCCTTGAGTTCATCGCATAGCCATGCTATAATGTTATTAATGCAATAGCTTTTCATGGCAACACAATGGCAACAAAAAATCAGATACTCCAAATCTGACAGACAAATAAGATAATAGAGATACCACGAGCGATAAAACCTAACTCAAACTGGTTAAGATTACGGCTATCTGTTCCAAGTGTCTGATTTGCCGTTAGATTGCTTTCCGAATACAGAAAAAACGACGTTTATCTCGGATGCGTCAAATTACTGTCAGCCGAAAAAGTGCGTAAAATCGGGCTTTTCAGCCTTCATTCCTTGACATCAATACTACGCACTCAACGTGCCCTGGGTGCGGAACCGATACCCTGTGCAGGCATCCGGAAGCTGCTCCGGCAGTAGGGCTTCATATATGCCGCTTCTTCCATCTCCATACACACCGTATGTATACAGAAAGCGCTTGAGGGGGTACAGCAGCTGAACCTCCTTGGCGCTCCGCAGCACCACCAGGGGCGTATAGAATGCTGTAATGGCGAAAACTGCCAGCACCCTGGATGCGATCAGCAACCCCTTCCCCTTCTGAAACTTTTTGACCAGCTTGCTGCACACCCCGGGCAGCAGTCCGCAGATCATCATCACCGGAAGCAGAATGCTGGAAATGGCGGGTGTGTACATCCAGGCAACCAGCCATACCGGCAGTACAAGATGCAGCAGCAAAACGGTGGCATTGGCGATTTGCCAGGGACTTCGTTTCTTGGAATTGTCCATAGGAACACTCCTTTCAGGGGCAGCATATGATCATCTGATTTGTTGGAAGAAATGCTGGTTTTGTAGCTGTGGTTATCTTTGAAAATTGGAAGTTGTGTTTCTGATTATTCAGAATCCACCGTAATGTTTTAAGGTTTCTGCTGCAATTTCAGAACCGACATTCATAGCCTTTTCAATATTATTTTCGAGCATATATGAGCAGACAAATCCGGCGTGATAGCTGTCACCACAACCGGTCGTGTCAATTATGCTTTCAACTTTCACAGCTTGCACTTTGAATTCCTGTCCATTAAAGTATGTAACGCTTCCACGTTCTGCAAGTGACACGTTGAACAGGCAACGGTATTTATTCGATAATTCTTTGAACCTCGGCAGGAGTTCTTCCGAGCCGCTTATCATGAAGAAATCAACATGCGGAGCAAATCGTTCCATATCTGCAAAATCTCTATATACATCAAAATCTACCGCAAGCTTAAAGCCAAGAGTTTCCTTCAGTTCAACTACTTGCGAAAAACACGAAGCCCAGAAATGAACAAAGACTACATCGGACCTTGATAAGATTCTGATTTCATTATCATTCAGTACGATGTTATCGAGAATTTCTCCGTTCCATGAATCATCTTTATAATACCTATCGCCCGATTCTGTAAGGTAAGTCATATTATTTGCAGTCTGATACCTTTCATCAATGCGTATATGGTTTTTATCAATATCAAGCTTTGATATTGAATCCATTATCGCTTCTGCATATTCATCTTTTCCGACAACACCAAGAAGCGTAACATCTATATCCTTAAAGTGCGAGGCATGCGCAGCAAAATTCAATGCTTCTCCTCCCGGTCTGATGATTTCAGTACCGTAAAAAACATCTGCACATATACAAGGAAGTGCAGTCAGCTTAATTTTATTCATTATACCACCTCACAAATTCCGATTTGCAAGGCAGATGCCCTACATTTCGTTTCACACATTATACCACGCCCATACACGAAAAGTCAAACAACCATCCACGCTTTTACGGAATGGGTTGCTCACGATCGATTCATTTTTTCGGGGGACAAAAAGAAAAACCCACGCATTTACGTGGGTTTTCATGCATATGCCTAAGGACTCTCATTTTGATACAAATCAAGCCCGAAAATCCCGCAATTCTGCGAGGTTTTTTGTTTTTGGGCTGAAAATCAAGAGAATTGCTATCGCTCATGAATGTAAAAATTGAGAGCCTAATCGCAAACGATAAGCAAAGTTATCGTTTGATTTTTAGGAACTGTTTTCAGACATTGTTTGTACATAACTAGAGCTATCGTTTGCGAGGCACTCGATTTTGGGTTATCGTTTGCTATTTGAAAATCAGTTTCAAAAATTAAGTCGAATGGCTGATTTTAATTGAAATCGGCGATATTCACTTTATTTTCTAAAGTAGCATTTTAAGCGACTTTTCCACTTGCAACCTCATCCACAAGCTCTACTGACACATGAAGTGCATTTGCGATTTCTTCATGCGTCAATTTGCCCAGCAGAAGCAATGAGGAAATATCCGCAATCTTCTCTTTTTGCAATGCATCTGCTGCATATTCCTTCGCCCGTTCTTCTACAACTTTACACATTTCGCCCATACCTCCTTCGGTTTCCTTGAAATATCGAAAACGTTCTGATAATTCTTCAGCATACATATCTTTTGCATTCACACACTGAAAATCATGCATCAGTCTGCCAATGCTATCATCCGGATTCTGATAAGCTCCGTTTACGTATATGATATGCGAATCATCTTCTAAATACGCACCGGTTTCCCGACAAACTCTGTCGTAGTGATACAGCGGTAAGCCGTGCTTCATGATGTCATGTTCTGTCAGCATGATAACAAATGTCTCCGATAAATTGCGGAACGGTCCTTTCTTCTGGAGCAGTTTGGTATCCAGCATACTGCTGTGGAATCTGGCACGCTTTGGTGTTGCTCCGGAATCTGCTCTTTGAATTTCTATGTTGTATCTTTTTCCATTGGTATCTTCCGCATAAATATCCAGTGAAATGGAGCGTCCAGACAAGCTGCGATATTCACATTGTGTTTCACTGTGCAGCACCTTCAAGTCTTGCCACTCCAGCAAAATGTTCAAGATATACTCCACGCCTTCCGGATTATCGTTGAACTAGAGCCGTAAGAAGTCATCATCAATTAGCCGCAATTGCTCCGCCACTCGCCGGTTCTTTTCCTGTTCAGTTGCCATTGGAATCACGTCCTTCTATCACTTTTAGTATACCATACTTCCACGTGAAATGCAAGGGCGAATTTGTGCAAATCACCGGATTATCTTTGCCTGATATAAAAATACGGAGCAACCGAAGCTGCTCCGCAATTTAGGGGAAGTGCTAGAATCTATTAATAAAATAGTGGCTATTTCATCTTAGTTCTTTTTAAGCTTCTCACAGATTACCAAAGTCGCTATTATTTCAGAAATAGATGGGATTAGCTGTTTGCTTGGGGATATTCGTTACATCTTCCGTAACAAATTTTCTGTCACCTGCTACTAATTCATTTTATCTTCTGGGTAGATTATTAAACTGTAACAAGTACTTGATTTGTGCTTTTCTTTTGTAACAAATACAAAAGAATCATCATATGGCAATATACAATAATAATCCAGAGATGGTGATACCGAAATATTAAATTTCGCAGACTCCTCAACAGATGCCACATATGATTCTTCATATACTACTTTATTATCTTTTACAAATAAAATTCTTGATCTAAAATCTGACTGAGGATCATACTCAATTTTCCAAATATCTTCCAGTGTTTCAGAAGAATATCCCATTGCGAAAAAATCAGCTGAAGCAATAATTGCTCTATCCCATTCAAAATTGGTAACAGTCTTCAATTCGACCATACATTCATCGTTTCCCGAAGTTTCGATCTCATCTATTATACCTTGAGCTACCGAACCAAGTTCGTTTTCTTGGCATTTTGAAATAGATACAACGGTTGTAAATGCTATGATTAGAAATATAATGATAAAAACACACTTTAATTTCTTCATGGCGAGTTAGCCTCTTTTTTTCTTTGTCTTACGATATCTGCAACAGTATTAATG
>NC_021039.1:1298536-1309352 GCF_000210095.1 Ruminococcus champanellensis 18P13 = JCM 17042 | reverse complement strand
AGATATGGTAGAATTGCCGGATTTCGTGATGAGGTTCGTGATTTTGTTTGCACTGTTATAAGTGTAAGTGGAAACTACGCCGTTTGCCTGCGTTTCACTTGTCTTGTTTCCATTGGCATCGTAGGTGTAGGAAGCGGTTTCAGTGTTGCTCTCCAGAACTTTTACGATTCGCATTTCTGCATCGTATTCATAATTTGTAACAGAATACAACAGCAAGTGTGCATAAACGACCAGTTGCTTTTCTACATAATTCGAAACGCCTTCATAGAAATAGCCCTTGAAATTCGGACCCCATTCCTTGGTTACTCTGCCCAGAGCATCGTACTCAATGGAAGTTTCTGTACCGTTGCTGGACTTGTTGGTCATCCATCCCATATTGTTGTAAGTATAGGATTTGGAAACATTTTTTGAACTGTCATCACAAACGGTATTGACTGTTAAAACACGATTCAGTGCATCGTAGGTATTGGTTGTTATATTGCCGTTTGCATCTGTAACGGTTAATACATTGCCGTTCAAGTCATAAGTAGTCGTGCCAGAATTGTAGCCTGTGCTGTCGGTGGTATTTACCAGATGTCCCCACGCATCATATGCGTAATTGGTGGTCATGTAGTCCGAATCATTTGCACTGTTCAGACCGGTTTCCATCTTGGTTTGAATACCGCCGTTGTTGTAGAAATACTTGGTGATATTCTTTTCACCGTTTGCTGTACCATCGCTCAGCGTTACCTGCGTCAGTAAACCCTGTGCGTTGTACTGATTTTCGGTCACACTGTATTTTGGCGTGCTTGAATCTTCCTTCTGAACTGTCTGAATTGTTTTAATTACATTTCCATTTTTGTCATACTGATTTTCCGTCACAGAATCCGTATCGGAATCAAAAGGCGTGTAAGTTTTGGTCACCTTATTGAGGTAATCATACTCATACTTTGTCGTATTGCCCAGTGCATCTGTCTGCCGTGCCAGCTGTCCGTTTGCATAATAAGCACTGGTACGCTTGATTTCGCCGTTGGTCTTTTCATATATCGTATGTTCTTTGATGTCAGTCAGCGTTTCTGTAATAACCTGTTTTTCTTCGGTAATGTAGGTCGTTTTTGTGGTTTTCAGACCTTTGCAGGAATGCGATTCAGAACTATTCAGTGCAGAATAAATATCAAAGCTATAGCCCGCAAATTCATATCCTGTTGTGGTCAGAATCTGCTTGATACCATTTTCACCGCTTTGGAAATAAGTTGCTTTTTCTCGCTGCAAGCCATCGTATTCCGTGATGTTCATGGAACCGTTCGGATTGATTTTCTTGGTCACCTGACCGTATGCATCATAAACATACGAAGTAACGTTGCCTTCTGCATCGGTTTCTGTCTTTTTGTTGCCGTCCGGATAGTAAGTTGTCAGTGTTCCATGACTCTTATCCGCAGAGTAATTCGGAGCATATTCCGCAGTTTTACGACTCAGCAAGTCATATTCTGCAATTGTTGTTGCCGGTGTGCTGCCTGTTCCATAATCTCTGGTAACCGTAACGTTATTGAATTTGTCATACTCATATTCTTTGACCGAATAAAGATTCTGTGAGAAGTCATAACTGGTCGTTTCTTTGGAAATCTGCAACTGTGCGTTATATTCATAAGAAACGGTATTGACAACGGTATCGCCGTCTTTCAGCGTTTTGGTCTTAACCAGACCTTTTCCAACACCGTCTTGATAATATTCATACTCTGTGACGTTCCCTTCCGGGTCGGTTGTTGCACGAATCAATCCGGCTACGCCACTGACATAGCTGTCTGCATAATACTCATGACTGGTAATCGCATAGCTGCTCTCGTTTGCTGCAAGATAAACAACCGGATCAAATCCGGAAGCCGTAACCGTGCCAATATCAGACTGAGAAAGCGGATGCAAACTGGAAGCTTCTTTGATGAGTCTGGTTCCGTTGGAATCATAGGCTTTGATGGTTGCATAACCCGATTCATCTACTTCTGCAATGACACTGTTTTTGCTGTTGTAATTGGCAAGCGTGTATGTGCCGTCTGCATTGGTTGTCTTTATCACATTACCATTGGCATCACGGTCATACTTGGTCGTATTCCCCATGATATCCACGTTTTCAATCATTTCATCGTACTTATTCTCACCATCGGAATCGGTACTGTAAGTGATTTTGTCTACTTCATAGGTCTGCCCGTCAGTCTCCACTGTGTTTGTCTTCACAGCATACTTCTCATCGTAATCATACGTATAGGTCTTGACCAGCGTATCATTGTCATATTCCTTCAAACCGGTCTGTTTGAATACTTTGTCATACGTGTAAACCTGTTTCAGACCAGACGCATTGGTCAGCCAATTCACAGAGCCGTTGTCGTTGTATGCGATCTGATCTGTCATCTCGTCATAGCAGTTTGTGATTTTGCAGAGTCTGCCGTTACTGTCATACTCATACGTCTCTGTGCCGCCGGAAACGCTGGTAGCGGAAATCAACTGAAAATCGCTGTTGTACGCATAGGTCACAGTTCTGTTTGCCGTGGTATCCTCAATGCTGGTAACACGAGAATGCTCACTGTTTCCGTTGTAGGTGATTTTGTAGGTTCTGCCGGTAGAATCGGTTACAATTCTCTGATTGTTGGACATTGCAGAAATGGTCAACTGATTCCCTTCGGCATCTTTTACCCAATCCAGCTCACCGTTAGAATTGAAATGATATTGCGACTGAGCCGCATTCGTAATCGTGTATTCATCACCGGATTTTGTCATGGTGCTGTGAGCATTCAGGCACTCAAATCCGCCGTTGCCATCATCCTTGAATGTGGTATTGGAACCATCCGGAAGAACTACTTGATAGTAACCGGTCGCCGGTTTTACGATTTTGGAAACATCAATATTAAAATCCCAGCCAATACCGAAGCTGCCTTCCTCATCGTTCATGGAGTTATAGGTTCTGACAAAATCAGATTTCACGCCCGGAGATGTGATACTCAAATCCGTAAAGGATTTTGTATAGTTACCGGTAGCGATATGTACGCCGTCACCGATTTCCCAGCCTTTGCGATAAAGCGTGTAATCCGGTTCGTCATAAGGTCTCCACCATGGTCTGAACCAGTAGTTTTCTGCTGTAAATTCATAAATCGGAATGATTCCGTATTCATAATCAAAATTAAAACGGCGTTCTGTATTGTAACTGCCGTCTTCATTATCGATATAGGTTTCCGGATTATCCCAAAGAATGGTTTGCTTTCCGCCGGCATATCCGAAAATGATGGATTGTGTGCCGGAAGAATAAATCGATTTTGCACCGGATTCTTCGTTGACAATCCAAGTAGAGCCTAGAACCCAAATTTGTCCGGCAGTCCATTTGCCTTCCATATCTTGAAGCGTAACATATGTCCAGTTTCCGCCAACCATCAGAATATCTGCATCATTGGTCATTTGAATGGTATCGTAGCAGTTCGCTTGTCCAAAATCGAAGCAATTTCCGATTACAACCATACCGCCATTGATATTCATCAATTGTCCGGTATTGCCGCCCCAACCGTCCGGAGAAGCCGTGCGGAATACCAGATTGTTTTCAATCAATAAAGCACCGCCGTTAACATCCAGTGTCGCACCGTTTCCATTCCAAAATTTCGGAATGTCCGTGGTGAAAGACATACAATCCGAAACATACAAGGCACAGCCGTTCAAATCCAAATCGGTATCATGCAGATTGAAGCTGTACGGAAAAGCTCCATCCGCTAAAACCGTAATGCTCTTTTTGAACGCATGATCCCAGTCCAAATCGCCGGAAGCAGCGTAAGCTGCTGTGAACCAAGCAACATCGGAATTCTCAATGGTTCCGTTGTTGTCCTTGTCCATGTACTCGTAATAATTATCGGAACGAGCCCTCAGCTTTGCTGCCTCATTAATCTGTTTTATGCTATCTGCATTGTAATCATCGGCGTTAACATAGATGTCACCGGTCATTTCATGGTTATATGCATAAACCCAAGATTCTGAATCTCTTACTCCGCTTAGCTCACTTTTGAAATTTGCAAGCTCCGACTCAGACGCACCGGATTCTTCTAAAAGCTCGTAATCCGTATCATTGATGACGCCGTCATGGTTGATATCAAGATCCAAAATACTCTGTGGTAGTATATATTGTTCACCATCATCAAGGTCTTCATAAAATGCACAAAAAGCATCCAAATCAGCTTGACTGATAGAACCGTCTCCATCGGCATCCATGCTCGGATTGAAGTTGCTATCGCCTCTGTATGCACCCAAACAGCTCTCTACATACGCCGAGTCACTAGCGTTGATTACATCATCGCTCCACTGATTTTCATGCTCTTCATTCCAAGTGGTATCGCCGGGCGTGAGCGTAACAGTATCCGTTGAACCGCCTGTTCCAACCTGAAACGCACCGGAGCCAAAATCCTTCAGATAGAACGGCAGATAGCCATCGCACTCGAACTTTACATGACGAACATCTCCGCTGTTGTCCGCCGTAACTGTGTATGAGCCGCCGTCTTCTACTTCAACACTGGCAACTTCATTCCAGTCACCGTCAAAAATTTTGACATAAATCGGCGTGTCATCCGATGCAGCGTGTCCGGAAACAACGCCTTTGCATACCTTACCGGTAATGGTCAGAGAACCTTCTGTTTGCACATCAAGCTGATGGATGAAATTTTTCGCTGTATAATCCTGCGTTTCCGCAAACGCAGTAGCTTCCTCATCCTCTTCACTCAATGCAGAAATCCCGGCTTCATCTGATTCCGGTGATGCGAAATATTCCACATCGCCAAGACCGGCAGTTGCCTCATCGAACTCTGCCGCAAGCTGGTCTGCATTTTTCGCTTCTTCAATTGCTTCAGCAGCTGAAGCAATTGAAGAAGCGTGCAAGACGCCTTGTGCCGCACCATCGCCGTAGATCATGACCTGTCCGACAAATACGAGAGACAGGGCTCCGGACAGTATTCTCGTTAATTTCTTGTTCACTTGACTCCTCCTTAGAATAGTTGATTTTTGTTTTCGAATAATGGGTACTCATGATTACAGTTAATCATAAGTGATGCTTAACGTGTAAAATTATCAAGTAACCAATGTGTGAGCGATACCCATAGAAACAATCATTGCAAATGATGACTTCATGATAATTTCCCCCCTTTGTGATTTGCAGCTGCAGCCCAAAAACGTTACTGTGCAAATTTATTTTGATGAGCTTTTCATCTCTAAAAATTATAGCATAATATTCGATAAAAAATCGGATTACGGCACGAACTGTATGACTTTTGGGTATAAAATGCAAAAATCGGAGAAAATGCAGTGTCTATTTCAAAAAAATCGTCCCTATCAAACTGTTATAGCAACAAAAAAACAGCCGCCGATATCAGAAAGCTATCGACGGTTATTGTTGTATAAATCTGTATGAGTTTTAAGGCGTTTCCACTCTAAAGTGCATTTATATTCTTTTAGAAACACTTTTTTGCACTTATTTTTCCTTGCGTTCCACAAGGTGAATAATCTTGAATAAGTCCATTTTTCTTATCAGCATGAAAGCAGTAATTTTAGATTGTTTATCATAGTCAAGAAGCAAAAGCATTCCATTTTGAAGAAAATAAGTATTGTCGTGAGCAATTGCATTTCGAATGTGCCGAAAAAAGCATTGCAACATGGTTTCACATTTTTTTACCGTTATTTCGAGTTCCATCTTACCATTAACTCTGGTGCTTGGATTATTAAAATTCAATGCTAATGCAATCCTAGGAACATCAGGTTTATAAATAGAAAGGATCTCATCTTTTTGTAATCCTATTTCATGAATAATCTCATCCGAGAGATACGATGCAAAAACCATCTCACAGTCAAGAGTTTTTTGAATCTCAGAAAACAAACTTCTTGTTGCAATCTTTTTATCCTTTTGCAGCCACTTGTGTTTGGTTAACTTTTCCTTCTGTATCTCTTCATCAGAAAGCGGATGCTGCAAATAGAATTCAAATAGCTGAATGATTTCCTCTTTGGAAAAATCAGAATCCACCAAACTGCATTTGTATTCTAAAACGGGTTGCCGTACCGTTTGATCTCCGATATAGTCCATTTTTACAGAGTTTTTACAGTAAAAGCTATTGATTTGCTCATATGGAATAAGAATCGTTTTTGTATTCTCTTGCTGACCTTCTTGTAAGCGTCCACTGATCTGCTGCGAACTTTTTTCTTTTACAGACATTTTTATTCCTCCATAAATGCAATCTACTTTTCTTTCAAACTTTCCCCAAATCCTTTGATAATCGGATCGAGGAAATATTCCATTACGGTACGTTTATCGGTCTTGATCTCTACGGTTCCGGATAAACCGGAAATAACATGAATTTCTTCATTGCTGTTTTCAATTTCGAGTTTCACAAGATAAACGCTGCCCAGCTGTTCGCTCACAAAAGAACTTGGACTGATATATTTCACCGTTCCGGATACAGTACCGAACTTGTTGTAGGGATAGGCTTCCAATTTGATTTCCGCTGTCATTCCTTCCTCTACATCTGCGATATCCATATTTTGTACATAGCATACCATTTCGACCGACGTATCGTCCGGAACAATTGTCACCAATTCCTGTGCGGAAGTTACCGTTTCTCCGATTGTATTAACAGAAATGCTGTTCACATAACCGCTCACCGGTGCTGTAATATCCTGATATGCGATCGATAATTGATATTTTTCCAAATTCGATTCAATCTCAATCAGCTGCGTATCGTTTTCTGAAATCTTGGAATTAATCTGGGCACTATACTGTGTCTTCGTATCATTGATTTGTAAATCAGCTTGTTCCACTGCCAATGCATACTGCTGATTGATTAGCTTCTGTGATTCTGCTTCTCGTTCCGTTCCGTTTGCCTGATATTCTTCCAGTTGTAATTGTCCGATTTGCTGATTCAAATCCGCATTGCTTTTTTCTTTTTCTAAATTAGCAAGTGTGTTTTTATAACTGGTATCTGCATCTAAAATTGCTTGTATGTATGGCTGCAATTCCGCATCATAATCAGAGACTTTGATTGCAGAAACATCTTCTCCGGCTTTGATTTTTTGATAGATTTTTTGCTGCTCCTCTAAAATTTTCTTTTGTGATTGCAGCTGCTTTTCATCAACATCCAGCGTTTCCGTATTCAGATGAATCAAGACATCGCCGGCTTGTACATATTCGCCTTCTTCTATATTAATTGCCTCTACAACGCCTCCGGCATAAGATTGCACTACATTCAGATTTCCAATCGGCTGTACACTTCCGCTGGAAGTTACCACAACATCAATTTTTGATAAACAAGCCCAAATTACAGCGGCAATGAGAAGTGTAAAGACACCAAGAATAATAACGGTTCCGGCTTTGTGAGCAGGTCGCTCGATAATTTCCAGCAGAGACGGCATAAAATCATATTTTAATTCTTTATCTTTTTTTCGGCTATGTTTTAGAATATATTCGGTAATCGGATTATTCATCAATATCTCCTTTCTGCTGCTGATTGTACAGATAGTAATACAAACCTTTTTGCTGCATCAAATTTTCATGGGTATCGTATTCCGCAAGTGTGCCTTTCTCAATCACCATGATTTTCTGTGCATCTTTTAGCGTAGACAGCCGATGTGCAATGATCAAAACCGTTCTTCCTTTGCAAATTTCTTTCAGATTGTTCTGAATTATGCTTTCTGATTCATAATCCAAAGCAGAAGTAGCTTCGTCAAAAATCAAAATTCTTGGATTTGCTAATATTGCTCGTGCAATCGCCACACGTTGTTTTTGTCCTCCGGAAAGTCCCATTCCCTTTTCTCCGATAATCGTGTCATATCCATTCGGCAGCTCTAAAATAAAATTGTGTGCACCTGCAATTTTTGCACAATGGATGATTTGCTCCATGGATGCTGTCGGCATATGAATGGAAATATTTTCTGCCACTGTTCCATTAAACATAAAATTCTCCTGCAGAACGACACCGATTTGTCGGCGAAGCATTGCAGGATTGACAAGAGAAAGATCCATGCCGTCAACAGAGATTTTTCCGCCTTCCGGAAGATACAACCGTTGTATCAACTTAGAAATCGTGCTTTTTCCGGAACCGCTTCGTCCAACAACGCCTACAATCGTTCCCGGTTCAACGGTAAAGCTCATACCTTTAATTACTTCTCCGCCTTTCGGATTATACCGAAAATGCACTTGATCAAATACAATTTTTCCTTGAATACGTGGCATAGACGTTTGATTGGCATTCAAAATCGGTTCCGGAGTTGTATTAAAAATATCACCAATCCGCTTTACGGAAAGGGAGGCTTGCTGATATTCCTGCCATAATTGAACCAATCGCAAAACCGGACCGCTAACCCTGCCGGAAAGCATTCGAAACGCTACAAGCTGACCTACTGTAAAGTTACCGTCCATCACTGCCTTTGCACCAAAGAACAAGATTAGAAGATCAAATACTTTTTGAATGAATTGTCCGGTTGTTCCGGCAGTTGCAGACACCATAGAAGTTTTATAACTTGCTTTTACATAATCCGATTGCAAATCGCTCCATTTTTTCTCGAATTTCGGCTCCAATGCGTATGATTTTACCGTTTGCACACCGGTAATTGATTCTACCAGAAAGGATTGTGTGTTTGCACCGGTTTCAAATTTTTCATCCAATCGCTTTTTAAATAGCGGAGTTACAACAGCGGACAACACTGCATAAACCGGAATGGAGCATAGCACAATGACGGTCAGCATTTTACTGTAGCAAAACAAAACTACGATGTATACAATGATAAAAATCAAATCTATCATAGAGGATAAGGGTGTACCGGTTAGAAAGTTACGAATACTATCCAATTCCCGTACTCTTGCCACCGTTTCTCCGACTCGTCTGGATTCAAAATATTTTAATGGCAGTGCAAACAGATGCTTGAATAGTTTATAGTTAAGCATTACATCAATGCGATTTGTTGTATGCGTAAATACATAATTCTTAGCAATCCCTAGGATTAATTCGTATAGATACACAATGCCAATGCCGATTGTCAGAACGTTTAATGTTGAAATACTATGATGCACTAGGACTTTATCCACAACAACCTGCGTCATAACCGGAGTCAGGATTCCCAGAATCTGAATCGTGAAAACAGCAATCAATACTTGAATAAATTCTTTCTTGAACTTCAAAATCGTAGGAATAAACCATTTGAAGCTGAAAGCAGCTTCTCTGTCCAGAATACCTTTTTTGGTAATCAAAATTGCCGTACCGTCCCAAATTTCCGCTAATTCCTCTTTTGATTTTATTTCCGGCTGTGTTTTATCAGCAAACAATACCATGAATTTATCTTCCTTGGATTTTGCGATAATAAAGAAATCTTCCTTTTTATCCTTTGCAATAATCGGAGATTTTACATCTTTCAATTTCTTTAAATTCAACTTGCACAGCTTTGCCCGCATCTTCAGTGCTTTTGCGGATTGTATCAGTTCCAATTCACCGGTTTGCTTTTCTTCCTCTAAAACAGACAGATTCTTTGCTTGTTCCTTGGTGATGGGAACCCCAAGAAATTTCATCACAATCAAAAAGCAAGTGAGACCGCTGTCTTGTTTTTTCTCCATATTTCGACTTCCTTTCAAAAAAAATATGCAGCAGCTAAATGCCACTGCATATTTCTCACTTTTTATAAATATCAAAATTACTGCACCTGAGAAGCCCCAACCAGCAGTTGATTCATTACAGAAACATCCGTTGTAGGATCTACAATATCCATGCTGTCGGAAATGGTATCTTCTGTTGCAAATGCAGACATATTTTCTGCCAGAATCATTACCTGCAAGTCTGTTTGATCGGCAATTGAATCATCATCATAATCAGACACACTTTCAACTGCATCTCCATAAAGCTGTACTTCTTCCTGCACAACTTCCGGATCTGACAAACTGTCTTCTTCATATAGGCTGCTCAATTGGTCTGCGGCAGACTGTATCTGCATCTCATCGCTGCTTTCTGCAGTAGCTACGGTTGATTCTTCTGTTGTTAGGGAAACTGCATCTGCAATCGAAGATTCAACTGCATTTGCTGCAGGCTGATCCAATTCCAGTTCCCATGTATCTTTATTGACTGTTCCGGTTGCTCCGTCTGCAAATTCAAAGGTGTATCCATCCTGATTCCACTTATAGCCATTGATGGTCAGTTTATCACCGGTACTATTCACAGTCATTTCCAGTGTGGAATCCCACAAATTTGAAACTGTCACATCATCGGAGCTGACATCTTTGAACATAACTTTACTGCTTCCGCCCAAATCTTCAATGGTATCGTTTCCGTAACCCTTTCCAAAGATATATGTATCATTGCCATTGCCGCCATAGAGCCAGTCATCGCCTTCTCCGCCATCCAACGTATCGTCTCCGTCATTTCCATACAGGTAGTCATTTCCGGAACCGCCATACAAATTATCATTGCCGCTGTTACCGGTTAAATTATCATTGCCGCCTTCTCCGTACAGAGAATCTCCGTTTGTGTTGGATATGCTCAGCCAGTCAGCACTATCAGAACCATGCAAAGACTGAATCAATGCAGAAACATCAGTGCCATTGATATTGAAATTGTAAAAATCATAATACTGCATCAAAACCAGTGCATCTGAGCCAAAAGAAATGGTTAAATCGTTACCGCTGCGAGAAAACGTTGCAGAAGAAACGTCCAATCCGGATAACTGAATGGTGTTATATCCGGCAGCATCGGAAATCGTATCCACACCATAACCGGCTTTGAAAATGATCGTGTCATCTCCGTGGTCGTCCTGAATGAAATCATTTCCTAAACCGCCATCAATGATATCG